>JAGVYF010000008.1 GCA_018303425.1 Candidatus Woesearchaeota archaeon
ATTGAAAATTTAATGTAATCAGTTCTTTTTTTTTCAACTTCCCAATATATAATATGCTCTTTAGCCCCGGTTGCGCCAGTTTTCTCAAGATGAAATTCTTCCATGAATTCCACTTGACCCCCCGTAGTCTTATCAATCCATTGATTGCTTTTTAACCATGAATACATCACTACATAAAACTCTTTAAAATTAAATACGTCTTTAAATTTAATTTTAACTTTAGGGTATGCAAATGGTGTAGGTGGCTCTTTTTTAACTTCCGCCATATAAATATTATATAAATTGGAGCATTTATATATTTTTGTATTTAGAAGTTACCCCCATACGCGATAATAACCTCTTATCAAATAAATCAAAAACATTAAGCCAAGCTATATAAATAAATAATCGGAGATTTAATGGTTCAGTGGTTATATGCACTTTATTTGCCCTTATCGCTTCCAATACATCTTCCTTATTAAAATTTGAATTAATATATGAATAATTTTTCAAGCCTAACTGAAACCAGTTATGCGCATCAGTATTTGCTATCAAGGTTTTATTAAATTTTCTAGCAATAATTGCAGCTTGTTTATTTTTATTAAAATATGCTGTATAAAAATGGCAATGTTCAACAAAATCAAAGTTCTGAATATTTTTAATCAAATCTTTACCTAAACAGTTACTCCCTGGATAATATGGGTGCGGCGCACCTATTACCATGCCCTCATTTCTAAAATTTTCAAGAACGCCAAGTGATGGATATATTGACTTGTAAACTCTTCTAAACTCAGGTCCTGATTTCCAATATTTTAATTTCCTTTGGTCTGCATTTATAATAAGAACTTCTTTACCTCCGATTAAAGCTTCCATGCCGGGAAACAATATTACCCCTAATTTTTTCGCATAATCATCAAGTTCGTTATTAAAATAAATCGAATTATGATTCGTCACAGCAAGCACCTTAAAACCAAGTTTAGCTTTGTACTTAATCATCGCCTTAGCAGTATAAAGAATTCTGTGGCAGGGATCTTCAAAAGTATGGATATGTAAGTCTGCTTTTAACATTATAACAAAAAGAAAAATGATAATATTTAAAGTTTTAGTTTCTCAATAGTATACCGCTGTTGACAATTAAGGTTTACCCGGAACTATGTGATCCCCTAAACAAACTGCAAGATATTTCTCATTTTGACCTGAACCTTCAACCAAGATTATCGGAGAATTATAATGCGCAGGTTTCCCATCAATTAACCTTTGACTTCTGGTAGCAACTCCGCCACAGCCTTCATACTCACACCTTGCAGTTAACTTTGTAACTTCATCTGCCATTGATAAAAGATAGGGCATAACACCAAAAGGTTCTCCCTTAAAATCAGTATCTAGACCATCAACTATAACATTAATATTAATTCTTAACAATTTTTCAACAACTATATCCAACCCCTTTACAAAAAATTGGGCTTCATCAATTGCCACTAATGCTAAATTATATTTGTCCTTAACATAATCAAGAATAGAAAATGGATTCTGCTCATTTACAATAATTCCTTCAATATATATCCCGCCTTGCGCTTCCTTGATTTCTCTCGGCCTATTATCACATGCTGGTTTAAACACTAAATACTCTATCTCACCATTTTTAATAAAATCTAGCTTCTCATACCGGGCTTTTAACGTTTTGCTTTTACCGCATCTCATTGGCCCGCAAAAGACTTCTAAAATGCCTGGTTTAATATCTGGATCATGCTTACGTCTCATAAAAAATCACCTCATAGCTTACAACCCTTCTCAAAGTTCATAAAGATTATTGTTGCCAAAAGAATATTACCTAAAATAGAAATATAGGTCAAGAACCATTTCTTGTAAATATTAGATTGATAAGAATATTAACTTGAAGTCAACTTCATTCAACGAAATTTTTTTAAAGAACCCAAGAAAATCTATAAATATCAAAAGCTCACTAACACATAGGTCATAGACTGATGGCATACTTGCCCTTCTGGCGAGGTTAGCTCACTATAAATGGACTTTTAACTGCCGAATAAACCCAATCAAAGATTGGCAGAAAATGAGTGTATTTTACAATAAGATATATAAACCATCAGCATTAACTACTCCCTATGTTAATTGGAATTGTAGGCAAACCTTCTTGTGGAAAAAGTACATTTTTCAAGTCATCAACATTGGCAGAAGTAGATATCGCAAATTATCCGTTCACAACCATAAAACCAAACCGGGCAATGGGTTATGTAAAAATTAATTGCGCAGACAAATTTTTTGAAAAACAATGTAATCCACGGATGGGATACTGTACAAATCATAAAAGGTTTGTTCCTGTGGAATTATTAGATGTAGCAGGTTTAGTGCCGGGAGCGCATGAAGGACTCGGCATGGGCAACCAGTTTCTTGACGATTTAAGACAAGCAGATGTCTTAATTCATGTTATAGACATATCGGGGTCAGTAAACGAAAAAGGTGAACCTGTTGAACCATTATCTTACGATCCTTTAAACGATATCAGATTTCTTGAAAAAGAACTGGATTATTGGTACTTAAATATTATAGAGAAAGGATGGAAAAAATTTGCACAGAGAGTTATACAAGAAAAACTAGATATCAAGATTGCCCTTGCTAAACAATTATCAGGATTAGCTGTTACAGAGGACATGATTGAAACAGTTATAACTAAATTTCAACTTCAAAATATCAAACCGGTGGACTGGACACAGGAACAAATGTTGCAGCTTGCAACTGAATTAAGAAAAACAACTAAACCTATGTTGATTGCCTGCAACAAAGTAGACGTGCCTGGCGCAGAAAAAAATTTTGCAAGATTAATAAAAGAATTCCCTGATTATATCCTGATTCCATGTTCAGCAGAATCTGAGCTGATGTTAAAAGAAGCATCAAAACACGAATTAATTGATTATATTCCCGGAGAAAAAGATTTTGCAATTAAAGATGAATCTAAGCTTAACGATAAACAAAAAGCAGCACTAACCTTTGTAAAAATAAACATTCTTGAAAAGTTTGATTCAACCGGCGTACAAAAAGTATTAGACAAAGCTGTTTTTGAACTATTAGGTTATATCGCAGTCTACCCGGGCGGAATTAACAAGTTAGCAGATTCAAACGGTAACATTTTACCGGATTGTTTTCTTATGAAAAAAGATTCAACAGCGCTAGATTTCGCGTACAAGCTTCATACTGACTTTGGCAAACATTTTATTAGAGCTATTAATGTAAAAACAAAAATGGCTACTGGAAAAGACCAAAAACTTCAGCATTGCGACGTTATAGAAATAGTTTCAGGGAAATAGTTCTATATTTAATCTTCCCCATTTTTAATCCTTTCAAATGAACTTGCAAGATCAATGACATATTTACCATCTTCAAGTTTATAAACTAAAGGATCTTTCCTGGAAAATAAATGCACTAAATCAATTTCGAATTTACCCGGTTTCAAAATATTGATGCTTTCAATGTCAAGAATAACTGGCGAATCATGATCATATGTTTCACCAACAATATCCAATACATCTCTTTCAATCTGTTCCTTTTCTTTTTTAGTCAGATTGTAAGTAATTTCTTTTGCTTTTTCAAGTCTAGCTTGACTCACAAAAAAAAAAAGTTTACCCCCGCAATTACATCCGCTTAAGATTTCTTTTGCGCCATTTTCGTAAAAAGTATTGCAACGTACACATTGGTGCGGCATCTTAATTCACCTTTTTTAAAACTAAATTAATATAATAATCGCATGTCCCTATTTTTTCCCTGGTTCGCAAGAAACTTTGCTTCTGCACCATAACCGGAAATTTTAGAATTGAATTAAGCAAAAAACGGCATGGATTAATCATTTTAAGGCCTCGCTTTACCATTGGCAATTCCATTTATATTTGCAACCAATTTCTTTTTTTGCGTTCTTTTAACAACTAAATTTTTAGTAAATAGTTCAATTTTATCAGGATTCTTTTTTATTTCTTTAATAATAGAAGCAGGTCCTACAATTGTAAAACCGGTTCTATCCCCTAATAAATAATTAATCATTACCCTTTTTGCTTTTTCATGCCAAAGCTCTTCATTCTTTTTCTTAGGAATACTTACCGCCAACTCTATGCCCTTAAAATCTTCATCAATACTCTCCATAGTTTTTTCAATTAATTCAGCTTCTTCTTCCTTCTTAAGTCTCCCTTCCAAAACTGCAATTTTGTTATCTTTAACAACATTAAGAATTCTTTGTATCCTCCTTTGCGAAGATTGTTTTTCTATCTCTGAATATGGAATAAATTGAAATGCTAACATTTTCTATATCATACCTCTTTTATTTAAATATAAACTTATCGGTTCGTCGCATCTAACAACATTTCATAAAATTCATCTATATTTTTACCAAATTTGGCGCTAACTCCAATAACTTCATATTGTGGAAAAGCGGATTTAATTCTTTTAATATCCGATTTTTTTAAATCACTTTTATTAGCTACAATTAACACATTAATATCTCTAGCAGCTAAATTGCCAATGATAGTTATATTTACTTGTGAGAATGGGTCTTTAGTAGCATCAAGCACTACAATTACTGTATCCATATCATCTAACCACTTTATTGCATCAATAATCCCTTTTGTTGCTTCTTTAGCCCTTTTCTTAGCTTGAGCCTCTTTCATGCCAAACTTTAAAAAATCTTCATAATCAATCTTTGTAGCAATGCCTGGAGTATCTACTAAACTAAATGATAGCTCGCGGTTGCCTTTTTTAATATTTATCTGCTCTTTGATCTGAATTTCCCTGGTTTCATGGGCAATATTAGAAACTGAACCCATATCTTCACCTAACCAATCTTGACAAATTCTGTTAGCCAGAGTAGTTTTACCGGCGTTAGGCGGTCCGTAAAGACCAAGTTTAATATGAGACTTAGTTTTAAATAATCTCCCTAAATACCTGTTTAAGAATTTTCGTACTGATTTTAACATTATTATCTTTCCCCTCTGCCAAAAATAAATAAGTTTAGGTTATAAATACTTTTTGGTTAAGGAATATATAGATAGTTCTTATGAGTTCATCAAAGCTTAAAAAAAAGATTCAATTCCGTAAAAATGACCCACAAAAATGACTAGCACTAATCATAATTAAATACTATCAACATTAAACTAGTAAGGACAACATCAAAAAACCATATAATTTATAAACTAAAACTGAATTTCTAAATCCTATGGCTAATCACGAATTCGTACAGCATTTTAATGCATTCTTGCATCAAAAGGGTTTTGTTTGGGGTCCAAGTCCAGAGATTTATGGAGGTTTAGCTGGTTTCTATACTTATGCCCCTTTGGGTAAATTACTCAAAAATAATGTTGAAAACACAATCAGGGATATCTTTCACAAAAACCATTTTTGGGAAGTTGAATGTCCGAGTATTATGCAAAAAGAAGTTTGGAAAGCATCAGGCCATTTAGAAGGTTTCACAGATCCATTAATCAAATGTTCAAAATGTAATTCTAATTTTCGAGTTGACGGTTTGATTGAAGAAACAATTGGGACAGAAATTCCTATTGGCGAGATGTCAAACCCCGAAATATTAAAATTGATAGAAGAAAAAAACATTAAATGCCCGAACTGCAAAGAACAGTTAGAAAAAAAGATTACTAAACATAATTTAATGATGAAAACTACTGTAGGCGTTGACACTGAAGCTTATAATAGGCCGGAAACAGCAACAACTACATATTTGCCATTTCCGCGATATTTAACCCATTTCAGAGAAAGGCTGCCATTTGGAGTTTTCCAGATAGGTAAAGCTTTTAGAAATGAAATAAGCCCAAGACAACATCTTATGCGTATGAGGGAATTCACACAAGCAGAGGGCCAGTTATTTTTGTTCCCCGACCAAAAACAAGATTACGAACCTTATGAAAAAATAAAAAATAAAAAATTGCCTTTATGGCCGCACAAAGTTTGGAGCCATAATAAGCCATTAGAAGAAATCTCAGTTAAAGATGCAATTGAATTAGGATATTTCAAAAATAAAGCTTACGCATGGCTTGTGCACTTATCATATGAACTTTTTACTAGCATGGGAATTCCCGCTGAAAAAATTAGGTTAAGACAGCACAACCCAAAAGAAAAAGCATTCTATGCTGATGATGCCTGGGACCTTGAAATACGCTTAAACAGTTTTGGGTGGATGGAATGTTGCGGAATCCATGACAGGACAGATTACGATTTGAAACAGCACGCTAAACATTCCGGAAAAAAACTTGAGGCAAGAGACGAGAATAATGTAATACAAGTTCCGCATGTCTTAGAAATTGCATTTGGCACCGATAGGCCAACTTACGCATTGCTTGACATTTTCTATGAATACAAGGACAAGGAAGAGGGCAAAACCAAATTTAATGTTCCTTACAAGCTTGCTCCTGTAAAAGTTGCAATTTTCCCTTTAATGAAAAAGGATAACCTTCCTGAAAAAGCCGAAGAGATATATCAAGAATTATCAAAACAGTTCCAATGCAAATACGACCAATCGGGCAGTATAGGTAAACGATATTTAAGGGAAGATGAATCAGGTACACCTTTTTGCATCACTATTGATTATGATACATTGGAAAAAGGTACTGTAACAATCAGGGACAGGAATACAGCTAAACAGGAAATTATTAAAATTAATAATATACTAAAAACAGTTAAAGAGAAACTGGATGAGGCGTAAACAATGGAAAGGATCTATACTAATGAAGTAAAAAATCATATGGGGGAAAAAGTTTTAGTAAAGGGATTTGCCCAAGAAATTCGTGATTTAAAAAATATCAAATTTGTTATTTTAAGAGATAAAGAAGGAACAGTGCAGACAATTGCGCATAAAAAGTTTACAGATGAAGCTTCACATGAACTCATCTCAAAAACAAACCAAGAAAGTTCTATCCTTATAGAAGGAGAAGTTTGCAAAAACAGCGAAGCAAAACAAGGTTATGAAATTAAGATTGGAAAATTCGAAATAATTAACAATGCCGAACCTTTGCCAATTGATATTTCAGATAAAACTAACACCGGTCTTGATACAAGGCTAGATTTTAGGTTCCTTGACTTTAAAAAATCAAAGATTCAGGCAATATTTAAAGTACAGAACGAAATCTTAAAAAGTTTCAGAGAATTTTTTTATGAACAAGGATTTATAGAAATGCAGCCACCCTGCATAATTGCTGCCGCTTCAGAGGGGGGCACTGATTTATTTCCAGTAAAATATTTCGAAGCTGACGCATACCTTGCGCAGTCCCCTCAATTATATAAACAAATGTTGGCATGCGCAATTGAAAAGGTTACAATGGTAACCCCTGTCTGGAGAGCAGAGAAACATAACACAACTAGGCATATAAACGAAATTAGGCAGATGGACATTGAAGTTGCGTTCTGTAATCAAGTGCAGGTAATGAAATATATTGAAGATGTAGTCGGGCACATTGTTAAAAAAGTTAAACAAAAATGTCCTGAAGAACTTGAAATACTTGGTGTTAACCTCAAAATACCAAAAGGAATTTATTTAAGTTATGATGAAGCAATATCAAAAGTCAGGGGAAAACACGGCGAAGATTTTACACCCGAACAGGAAAGACAGCTATGCGCAATGTATCCCGGCGACCTGGTGTTTACACATTCATGGCCTGCAAATTTAAAACCATTCTATATTATGACAAAAGATGCAAGATCTGATGCAAAATATAGTGAAGGGTTTGACGCATTATATTTAGGCGTGGAAATATCTTCGGGGGGTCAAAGGATTCACCTTCCCGAACTTTTGATTGAAAGGTTAAAAACTAAGGGATGCGACCCGAAAAATTTTAAGTCGTATATTGACAGTTTCAGGTACGGCGCGCCGCCCCATGCGGGATGGAGCATTGGCCTGGAACGCCTAACCCAGCAAATTTGCGGTTTAGACAATGTTAAAGAAGCTACAATGTTCCCTAGGGATAGGGACAGATTGATACCGTAAAACTTATAAAACCACTAAATTTATTAAGATTAGAATGGGGACGTAGCTCAACCCGGGAGAGCACTAGACTGAAGCTCTAGGTGTCGGGGGTTCAAATATTAGCGCCTGAAGTGTTAATACTTCGAACGCCAGTAAGAAAATCCCTCCGTCCCCATCTATTATTTTTTAATATTTATAATTCTACCCGATAGCAATATTTTTCAGAATTGATGCAGCAATAAAATTAAATACTAGTATAACAACAAATGCTAAACCGGAATAAAGTATTGTGCCCCGAATTAAATTTTTCCCGAGAACATAACGCTCAGCTAGTTTATCTGAACCGTTTTCAATCGTATTTACTAATATTGACAAAATATAAATAATTTGTATAATGTAAAGTCCGACTATTATCTGAAAATAATAAGTTGGCATGCCGTCCCCAAGTAATTCTTTTATTCCTTCCAGCCCTTTTAAGCCTGCCATTCCGCTCCCGCTTGAAACTTTATCCATTAAAAAAGTAAGTTTCCCAAGAATAGTTGTAACCATTGAAGTTATACCGATAACAATGCCGGCTATAACCGGAGCCATAAACTTAATTTGCGAGTTCATTGAAGATACTATTTCAGCCATTAAATCTCTTAAGCGTTCATCAACTTTATGTATCTCCTTTATGTACTGTGATATATTTACAAGCGTTTGCGCAGCAACTTTAGGGCCTTTGCTTGTTGCCTGCGTCAAAACTTTCATTGAAGACTTAATCATATTAGAAGGATACTTTATAATTGCGCCAACCTTAGAATCAAAAATTGCGTTTTCAACGCTCATCCCTAACCGGGTTATATTATTAGAAACAATATTCATAAAATCTCCTGAAAATGTTCCCTTCATAGACTCAGAAACTTTACCAAATGCAACCTCCATTGGCAAACCATCTCCCAGCCTGTTGCCTAATTGAAACAGAGCAGATGCAAACTCTTTTTCCAGAAGTTTTGATTTTTCCCTTATTTCAATAACATTTTTAGAAATAAACTGATAATATGTGCCTATTCCAAATCCAAACGCAATTACAATTGCAATGCTCAATATTGCTGCACCTATGCCATATGGCCCAAAAGAAAGACCTACTAATGGTCCTTTATCTGCAGAACTTTCTCTATATTCTAACAAACAAAAAGTAGAACCGCATGAACTCGTAGTATCTTCATCTAAAAACCCAATATCCGCAAATCCAAAAGCGTGAAATATTAAAGGGCTTATCCCTATAATAAAAAAACCGATTCCTATGATTAAAGAAATAAATAATGGATTTATAGACATTTCAAATTTGCCAAGCCTAATTAATATGTTCCTATACTTTTGTAGTTCAGGGCTGGTTTCCGCTATATCAGAATCACCGTAACCGGTGGGCCGGTTAGCAAGGATACTTTTACCTAAATAAAATACACCTACGGGTAAAATAAAATTATACAATGTTGCAATATACATTGCAAGTGTTGTTGGCGCTACAGAACCAGTTGTCATAAAACTAACAATTAATGGCAAAATAACTAGGCCTAAAATCGGTAATATAACCCCTAACATATGCAACATCGTGATAGGTGATTGTAAGCTATGCGCGAAATGCAGCATTTTTTCATATGTACCTTCAAGTATTACTTCTAACGATTTATCAAGTAATGCAAGCCTTCTAACCTCGGTGCCTTCATATAATGACCCTTCAATTAAATGCATTGATTCGATGAATTCAGTATTCCACTTTCTCCATGATTCAAGGTATGTATCAAGAGATTCTTTGATTGAAGAATAAACCCCTGTTTCAACATTCCAGATTAACCTTTTAAAATCAAGAGACAATGGTTGAGTTAAATAATCGGATGCAAATTTAATTGCACCCTCAAGATTAGAAGTATGTCTCATATATGTTACAATATAAAACACCCCTATTATCATTTGATTGCTGGCTTTAACTCGCCAATCATCTGCAAAATATTCCGGAATCTTGTTTAGAATAAACATTAGGATAACCCCTAATATCAAAAAAACAAACACTAAAAAAAAACTGGGTTCAGGTAAAAACAAAGCAGTGAATAAATAACCCATTAAAGAACCAATGAACATTAATAATATAGGCCCTAACACTGAAAAACTCACTACCCCTGAAGGCGTAACATTCAAATGCGCAATTTTGATATTTTCTTCAAGCGCAGCTAAACTTTTTTGATCTGGAGAAATTTGAATAATTTTTTCACTAATATTACACACTTTTTCATAAAAAGACATCCTTTTCGGCATCATCTCTTTTCTAAACTGCAAATACTCAATAGATTCAATGCTTTCAGTTTGGGCTTTACTGCCAATTTGGGAGATAATCCTTTTCTGATATTTCTGAATTAAATCCTTTACATCTGATGATACCATTAATATTCCTCTTTTTTTGATGACTAATTTTACCTAAATCTAACTAACACATATATTAGATATATTTAATATTATAAAGTTTGTGATTTTAATGCGTGATCCAAAAAAGATATTGTCTGTATAAATTTAATGCTAAATAAATCAAATTAGTTTCATCTTTTCAAGTCAGTTTTAAAAATATTCATTTGTTCGTTTTAATATCCCTTTTCTTAACTTCTCTTTTCAACCATTCTTCCCATTCAAAAAAAATTCTGCCGGAGTCCAGTCCGCCGACTTCATTTTGTACTTCCTCAACAATATTATGAAACATGTCATTTGCAAGTATAACAAAATGCGCTTCTAATAATGCCAGATCTTTCAAATTATCTGAATATTCAACCAGTGTTTGTTTTATCTTTGCACGTAAAGTTATATTATCCCAGACTGCATCCCAATTACCTGCAAGACCTCTTATATTTCCAGCAACGGCTTTCAAAATTTCAGAATCTCCATTAATCAGATCCTGAGACGGCAGTAATCTGTCGCTTTCAACATCATATTTCATCAAATCAACAAATCCTCCTTCTAACATAGGATCATTTTCCCAATGTTTTCTAACTTCAGTAATTTGCGTAATTCGTCTAACCCTCCTTGTGCCTGATGCAGACCTAATCGGGTTCGCAACAATTATTAAGTCTGTTGCCTTGAACGAAGTTCTTGGGACTCCAATATCATTTACAACCCTGTCAAAAACACCATATGGGGATTCAGCATGAATCGTGCCAGCTACAACATTAGCAGCTGCGCCAACCCTCATTGCTTCATACAAAGCAATAGCTTCCTGTGAACGCACCTCACCCACAAACAACGCAGAATCTCCTAAACGCAAAGTTGCTCTAATACCATCAGTTGCAGTTACTTCAGCGCTCCCTTCTTTAGCAAGCGCGCCGGCAACTTTCATCTGTTGGAGGTTATAGCCCTCTTTAATCAATTGCTTACTTGGTAATTCCAGCGTATCTTCAATTGTGATTATCCTATATCGCCTCATAATCTCAACTAATAATGACCCCAAAAATGAAGTTTTACCTGAAGATCTCGTGCCGCAAACCAAGATTGTTCTTGTGCCGTCTACCAAAAAACTAATCAACCCTGCTGCAAGTGGGTCAATCATACCCGCTTTAATAAAGAGCGGCAGCGTCCAAGGTTCATCTCTGTGGCGGCGGAAAGAATATGCCAGCCCGGTAGGGTTTAAAGGAGAAGTTATAACTGAAACTCTTGTTGATGCAACTGACAATGAAACTTCAGTATCTAAAATAGGATTAGCCTCGTCTAATGGGCGCCCTGACATCAGCCTTAATTTTGTTGCCCATGACTCAGATTCAGTTTTAGTAGGATAAATATTGGTATAACAGTCCCCAAAATCCTGATGAACAATAAAAATGGGTGTTTGCCCCATCGGGCTGTTTACTGAAATATCCTGTATTTTTTCATCAGCAAGTAAAACCTCAATTAAACCAAATCCGACAGTGTAACGAACTAAAATATCTACTATTTCCTTTATTTCATCCTGTGTAAACCCATAATTTTTACTGGTTGAAAGCTCTTCAACAAGATCCAAGCCCACTTTATAAAAAACATCTCTCATCCTTTCAGGATTAATAAATTCTTCTTTACTCGGTTTATACTCAGCAAGAATATTTCGGGCAATATCCAATATTTCATATTTTTCTTCTGAAAGCTTAAACTCTGGCGGGAATATATGATAAAGATTTTTTACTGAATCCGGAAACTTAAAAATAGTAACTTCTGATTCTCCAACATTATAAGAATCCACTTCTTCACCATTTGAAGGATAAGTAGACATTAGCCTTGTATACATGAAATCTGGTTTAGTTGTGGGAGTAAAAATATTATTATATATCCTTCTATCGCCAGGCGTAAATCCAGCTAAAAAAGGAGAAAGCGCCTGGATCATTTGAGTTTTTTCAAGTGCGTCGCCAATATAATCTAATAATTTAATAAACTTATTATATTCACTAATTAATCTTTGATCACTCACCCCCTTTAACCTAATTTTTTCCTGGCGAGATAACCTTCTTATTTCAATATACGCTCCGGCCGGATCGCTTTTAAAAGTCCTATAAAAAACTTCTTGAAATTTTGCAAGAGAAGCGCCCATAACTCTTGCGCTGTATGAATCAGATAATAATGTCTGGAAATAATGTAAATAACCCTCTTTAACCAAACTTTTATATAATTGCGCAATTTCAACAAGTAATTGTGTTTGAGAATAATCATACTCATAATCTCTTTTCTGCAAAAAAACTATCTTTCCTACCGGTCCGGTCTCTATCAACCTCTCAATAGTTCTGGCCATACAAGTAGAATCATCCTCAATAGAAGGAATATTTAAATTAATTTCATAATCAATTTTAAGGATAGATTCATCCCCTTCCTTAATCAATTCATAATCAGAACTTTTTTCTTCTTCAGCCAACCTATTAACCCCTGAATATTTTACAAACGCATATGTATACAAACCTATATGTATAGTTACAGCCATTTTGTGAAATTAATCTCAAATACACTGTATCTGGGATTTAGTTTATATTCTTTAATAACTAACACAATTAGTGATAGTTAACAAATACCCACAAACAAAATCCTTATAAACTTATAATATTTATAAACTTATAATCAATTAATATTAGAGATAGAATATTTATAAACTTTTGGATGATAGAATATGACCGATTTTATTGGAAATTTAATAAATCAAGTTAAAGGTACTAAAAATGTTAATACTAGTGCAAATAAACCCGAAAATCCAGAACCAAAAGAAGAAACCCCTGAACAGGTAACACAGTTCATTGAAAAACTTAATAATCTGAACAGATCAATAAGAACTTTAGAAGAACGGTACAACAATTTACGGAGGAAAACACAGCTTACAGACCACAATATACTAGTACAACACCAAAAACTAAATAAGGAATTAAAAATCAATGATTCTGATCTAATTGATATTAAAAGAGATTTACAAAAAATTAACATTAAAATAAATATGTTAGAAAAAGAGTTAGAGCTTTGCGGGAAAAAACAAGACCTCGATATACTTGCAAAATATATAGGTTATTGGCGGCCTTTAAACTTTATAACCCAGGCTGAAGCTGAAAAAATGATACAAACGGCATTATCTGTTAAAGGTGCCCCTATTCAAGAAACCATTATTCCGAAAAAGAAAAAAGAGGGAGAAAGGGGGATTTATTAAGGCTCTAACAACATATAAATTATAGCCAATATAAAAAGTCAATCGAAACACGCACAAGCAGTGCTATATGACTCAAGCTACGAGCGAAGCGGAGTGGCGAAAGCAAGGAGCGTAGCAACGAAGAGTCACGAAGGCATGTTACTTTAGTTCATTTTATATGTAGAACTTTTATTAAAAATATCACAAAAAACTTCAAATTACGCGAAAGATTTGTATATTTAAAGTAATTCTTTATCTCTGGTAATTAGGGGTATCTTCAATCTTTTAGCAATAGCAACATGAAGATAATCATAAAAGCTAATTACAAATTGTTCTTCATTTTCATATTTTCTTGCTAATTCATAGTCATCATTAGTAGTTTTGATTATTCTTATTGAATCTGAATGCTTAAAGAATTTCATCACGTAGTCAAATTTGTCCGCTACTTGAAATGAGAGTTCTTTCAATACTATTGTAGAAACAATAATTCCATGTTCAGCCTCAAGAAAATCTTTCGCTAATTTCCAATATGGCACTCCTTTAGATGCATCTCCTTCTTCTTTGAATAGGTTTAACCAATACAGGAGTCGACATAATAAGTTTTTTGTGCCATACTTAATTTTACAAAAGTTCTACTTAATATAATTAACTAAATAGTGCCTTCGTGATTTCATATAACTTCGGGATCGTTGTTATGTCTGGGTAAGCGAAGCGAAAGGTGCAAGACGTTCCCAAAATTTCATCGAAATTTTGAGTTGTAGGTGCTCTAGTCTGGGCAGGAAAGAAGTTTATTTCTTTTTTCTTAAAATTAAAAAGAGGATTAATAGAACTAAAACAATTACAATTCCAACTACCCAATAAATTAGATTATTTAATTTGTCTGGAGGAAGAAGAAATTCAGCAATTCCTGTACGAATACTATCATCAACATAAATAATTTCTCCATTGATAGCACTAACAACCGCATAGGGATATTCAGAATTCCCCACAGTTATTTTCCATGAAAGAACAAAATCAGGATCCTTGTAGCCAATCCCAACTTTTTTGTTAGCAATTCCAAACTCAGCAAATAGATTCTCTTTGCCAAATATATCCGAATAATCTTCTTGTAATATTGCGAAAGCATCTTCTTTAGAAATTAGGGGATTTGGTGAAATCTCTCCAATATTATCAGAAACGCTTCCTGCTTCGAAGACTTTCGACCCCTCTTTATTAAAATGATATATTACATCTCCACCCATAAAAAATCGTAATCCATTATAAACACGATTGGCTTTCACAACATAATAACCTGCTTGAGGATTATCTGTATATTTAGAATCTATTTTAAGTTTTAATATCTGAAAATCATCTATGTTCAAATTATTTTTGTTAAAAAGATCCTGGACAATAACTAAATCTTGAGGAGATATTTCGTGATTAATCTCTACAGTTTTTTGTTCTATTTCTGCAAGCACCGTAGCAACTCCAGCTATTAAAAATAAAGATACAAAAACAATGTTCAATATTTGGTTTTTCATAGTTATTATATTTCAATCCTTTTTTTTAAATTATTCTTAAGCTTCAAATGAAATTGAATCCACATATTATAACAAAATAACACTTCTTTATAATACTTTCGTTTTATCGAGGGATTGGAAGAGAGCACCTACAATTAGACATAACTTCCGCGATCGCTGTTATTAGCCCTAAGGCGAAGCCGGGAGCCTGCAAGGCGTGGTGCGACTGAAAGGAGCAAGTAGCGATGGCACAAAATTAGGATGGAGAACGGCGCGCATTTTCAGTTATTCAATATCTAAGGTCTTATAACAGTTTTGTTTATAACAAACATTAGTTGGGAAATCCCCGCCCCTATAACCATAACAGTTCGGAATGTTACGTATCCTATCACATATTTTTGAGTTATTTGTATTACTTGCAAAGGAAATGTAACAGCTTCCAATATGCCCATTATCTATATTTTGACAAATAGAAATATCAGTATTAAACACAGCAAAAAAAGTATAACATTCATTTAAATTAGCATTATTTTTTATTTTACCACAATCAAGATAATTAATTTCACTAGATAAAGCCGAAAAACAACCAACCCTCTTTACATCATTTTCAATACTTCCACAATAAAATATACCTTTTTCTTTTAATGCAAATTCGTAGTAACAATTATCTCTCAGAGTAATATTTGAAAATATAATCTTACACATGCTTAGATCCAGATACCAATGAGGATTCTCTCTGATTGGTGTAATTGGATCGAGACAAGGTTTCTCACATTCATCATTAGGAATCCCAAAATTATCCGAATCTTGAGTTTGTTGATCTTGAGTTTGTTGAGTATAAATTATTATTCCAAATACTATTCCGATTATACAAAGAATTAAGATTCCCAACAATTTATAGTTTTTCAATATACAAATATAATAATCCAAAGAGTTTATTAAGTTTTCGTTTCCGCGCGCCGTCTGGGTGGGGTTGGAGATAGGCCATCGCTATTGCTGATAACGTATGCGAATCGCTGAAATACGCCTGTGGAAAATAAGTTTATATTTAAACAGAGATATTAACAAAAATAAGTCAACAGATTTTCTACAGAGCCCAATACACCAAAACCTTTAAATATAAACTCACCTATTAAATAAATAGAGCTGGATGCCACAAACTAAAAATTAGGTGTCGCTAATAATATAACATTAAAGAGCAAGATAATAATGGCTAATAATTTAATTGAATTTATACTCCAAATGAGAAATAACGCTTATTCTAATGACCAAATAATACAACAGTTGCAGGAACAAGGTTATAATAGCCAACAGATTTATGATGCGATGAGCCAAGCAAATATGCAAAACGCAGGACCATTAACTGATAATCAGATTTTTGATGGCGGAGAAACATATGATATCTCTGAAGCCCCTGCAGAAAATATGCAAATGGCTTCTATACGCGACGAAATAGAAACTGTTGCTGAATCTATCATTGAAGAAAAATGGGCTGAGTTTGAAGACAGCGTAAAAAGGATTCTGGACTGGAAAGTTGAAGTTGAAACAAAAATTGACGCTTTTTCAAAAGATGTTGATGACTTAAAAAATAACATGATGAATCTTCAAAAAGGCATTTTTGGAAAAATCAATGAATATGATAAAAGTATCACTAACGTAGGCACAGACATAAAATCACTGGAAAAAGTGTTTAAAGATGTCCTCCCAACATTTACAGAAAATGTCCAAGAACTTTCAAGATTAACTAAAAAAATGAAAAAATAGTATTTTTCTTATCTAATAAATAATAACTTTTAATATTTTTTCTTTAAGATTTGCAGAGTTATTTAAAATTTAAATTAATTAAAAAAGTTTATTTAATAATAGACTCGCCAGCCAATAATTTAATTGTTAGCGCTGAAATAATAAGAATAAATATCATTCCTAAAACTTTAGGATGGAATATGGTTGCAATTAAATTAACATCCCCCCTTGAAGTCGCAACTCCGGGTTCAACATTTTGAACCCCAGTAATAGACGAAATCAACGAATCAGATAAACCCGGTTGCTGCCCATCCCCTACATATACTGATGGACCGGCAAAAAAAACCTGGCCAATTGCTAAACCTAAAACTAATAAAGATGTTAATAATATCCAATAATTTACTACATACCTGTATTCTCCT
>JAGVYF010000009.1 GCA_018303425.1 Candidatus Woesearchaeota archaeon
GCAGAAAATAAGTGTTACGATGATTCATTGTTCAGGTGTTTTAATCATACAGATTGCATTGATAATAATCCCTGCACAATTGATGCTTGTTTTGGCATGCCGTCCTATTGTATTAATAATTTTACCACCCAATGTATTTCGAATGATGATTGCTGTCCGATTGTGTGCAATAAAACTTTAGATTATTTGAATAATGATAAAGAATGCTTGCCAGAACCTGAATGTTGGACAGATTTTGATTGTGATGATTTAGATGAAAATACCATTGACTTATGCGATTTAAAATTAAAATATTGCAAATTTGAAGTAATGGTTGTTAAAGGCAAACCTGTTAAAAGGTTGAATACTGAACCAAATATAACTGAATTAACAAATAATGATACTTTGGCGCAAAAATCAGAGGTAATTGAACAATCTAATTATGGTTATCTAATTTTAGCGTTTTTAGGTGTTTTGGCTCTGTTATTAATAGTGTATATCAAAATCTTTAAAAACTACAAAATCAATCAAATGATTAATGATGAGGAAGACCGAAAACCTGAAAGTAAAAACACTTTCAGAAAAAAAGAGGGAATTAAAGATAGGTTTAGCTTTAGGTAAGGGCGCAGCCAGAGGTTTTGCGCATATAGGTGTTTTAAAAGTTCTTGAAAAACATGGTATTATGCCTGACATGATTGCAGGGTGTAGCGCAGGTTCTGCAATAGGCGCATTATATGCTTCGGGAATGAAAGCGCGCTTAGTCCAAAAAAATTTGGCAAGTATTGACTGGAAAGAAATGTTTGATTTTGTTATACCTGAAAATGGTTTGATTAAAGGAAAAAAATTTGAAGATTTTATTGGGCTATTAACACAGCATAAAGATTTTGCGGATTTAGATATACCCTTATTTATTATTGCGACAAATTTAACTCAAAAAAAGAAAGCATTATTTTTTAAAGGCGATGTTGCCAGGGCAGTTCGGGCCAGTATTGCTTTGCCGGGAATTTTTGATCCGATAATAATTAATGGAGACGAGTACGTTGACGGCGGATTGGTTGATCCCATACCAGTTGGCGTTTTAAGGGACAATGGGGCAGATATTATTATTGCAGTTGATTTAAGTTCTGAATTGAAACAAATGACTGTTCAAGACAAGCATGTTAAACTTAAAAAAGATTTTATTGAATTAATGCAAGAAAAAATGGTGATTGCAGAGGTTGATATAATTAAAGAACTGTTAAAGGCTAAAAATTTGGCAAAAAGGTTTATACCTAAATTATTAAGAAATCTGTTCCATCAAATTAAAATATTTTTAATTGACAGATTTATCCGGCCGGGTTTTGTTTTTGCTTACTTTTCTAAAAGCCATGTGCCAAAAATATTGTCTACTATGTATACAGCAATTGATATTATGGAAGATGAGTTTACTCAGGTCAAGCTTTGCAATGAAAACATTGATGTTATCATAAAACCAACTTTTAATAAAGGGGGTTGGACTGATATGGATAAAGCCGATTATTTTGTCCAGAGGGGAGCAGCAGCAACCCAATTAAAAATCTCGCAGATTAAAAAGGCAATTAAACGAGCCAAAATTCCCTGCTAACTTTAATTACTTTAACCTTTTCACCCATTTTTACATCTTTAGAATTTTTGACAGGGGTAGATTGATATGTTTCAGGGTCTAAAATTTCAATAACTGGCTTTACTTTAGAGACAATTGTTTTATAGATTGGTTCAACTTTTTTTATCTCGCTATCGTATTTGATAACACTATTTTTATTTGATAAAAGCTCTTTAACATTCATTTTTTTGGATAATGAAACTATCTTGTACACTTGATTTTTATATGTTATAAAATCATCTTTTTTTAATTCAGAAGGTCTAAAATACACATTTAATCTGTAAATATCCTTGCTTGTTTGTCGATTTCTCGAGAAAAGTTTTGGGCTCGTTTTAAGTTCCCCGCCAAACCTTAAAATTAATTTTTTACCTAATTTTTGAAGAGATTTGTTGTTTGTAATATAAAAGTCTATGCCCCCCCTAACTTTAACTACTTTTGAGACTTGCACATCTTTTTTATCCCTTAGGTTTTTAATTATAAAATCTACAACTTCATCTGCAGGGTCTCTTAATTGCAATATTCCTTGGTAATATCCATCGTGTAATGCCATATTTTCGAATATAAATGGCGCAATATATAAACTTTGTTCTTATATTTTGAAATTGGTAAATACTTTTATATAATTAATTTCTAATTTTGTTATGTCTAAATATGGCCCTTCTTTATTTGTCGTGGAAATGTATCTTGCATTACAAGAAAAAGCGCAAGATTTGGTAGGAAATTTAGAAAAAAAGAAGTTATATTTATTAGATTCTAATTTTGACCTTTCTAATTATAATTTTTTTAATAGAGTCTATAAAGATTTGTCAAGTTATAGAAGATTGATTGATCAATTAGAAGAAGTATATGATTTTCCAGATGAAGTTAATGCCGGGAAGGTAAAAGAGACTATTGATGATTTTTTAGCAAGGGATGGTTAAACAGATTTGTTATTGATTTTTGAATGGTTCTATTAAACGTATTATTTTTAATAGGAAGCCTTAAAAAGATTTAATTTTGCATATAAGTTATGAAAGCAGTAGGATTATTTTCAGGGGGCCTTGATTCAGCTTTAGCTATTAAACTTATGCAGGATCAAGGAATTGAAGTAATAGCATTAAACTTTATTAGTCCGTTTTGCACATGTACCGGCGGTGGTTGTTCTATTACAGAACTTGCTAAAAAGTTAGGGGTTGAGGTTATTATGATGAAAAAAGGAGCGGATTATATGCGAATCCTTAGGCGCCCTAAATTTGGTTATGGGAAAAACATGAACCCCTGCATCGACTGTAAGATTTATATATTAAAAAAAGCAAAACAATATGCAAAAAAAATAGGCGCAAAGTTTTTGTTTACTGGCGAAGTTGTTGGCCAAAGACCCATGTCGCAAAAAACTAACACTCTGATGCAGATTGAAAAGGAAGCCGGATTAAAAAATAAATTATTAAGGCCGTTGTGCGCAGCGCATTTGCCTGAAACTGAAGCAGAAAAAAAAGGATGGATTGACAGAAACAAACTTTTAAATATTACGGGGAGAGGCAGAACCAGGCAGTTAGATATCGCAGAAGAATATAAAATCAAAGGCTTCATGTGCGGGGGCGGGGGTTGCAGATTGACACATGAAGAATACGGGAGAAAGATTAAAGACTATTTTGAACACACTAAAAAAACTCGAATGAGAGACATTATTTTGTTAAATTACGGGAGACATTTTAGACACAGGCAAAATAAGATTATAGTTGGAAGAAATTATTTTGAAAATGAGAAGCTTTTAACCCTTAGGGGTAAGGGAGAGCTTGTTTTTGAAGTGCTCGGGCATGGCAGCCCGGTAACATTATTACAAGGTAAACCCAATACAGGAGCAGTTAAGATAGCTGCAGGATTAACAGCCCGCTATTCTGATGCCAAATCTGAAAAAGTGCCAGTTAATTATGGTAAAGAAACACTTGACCAAAAAAAGATAGTTAGTATCCTCACGGATGCCTATATTGATAACTATAGAATCTAAAAATATATAAAGAGAAAACATTGTTTTGTTATTAATTGTGCATTTTATTGTTTTTAGTTGCAAGTTTAGATGTAAGCTGTTTTGCGCAGTTAACTAATTTGGCATCATAATCATTTACTAGTATATTTTAAATTGTTTAAATCAATATTTATTTAAATTAATATTTTGGAGGGGATTTGAATGAAAGAAAAATTAAAACTTATTTTAGAAAATGCAATTGAAGAAGAAGAATATTTTTCTAGATTGTATAAAGAATTAGCTTCGCTGCAAACAAATCTTTTGATTAAAAAAAAACTTTTGGAACTTTCTAACCAAGAAAAAATGCACAAAGAAAAATTAGAAAGT
The DNA here is from genome assembly GCA_018303425.1 of Candidatus Woesearchaeota archaeon. Lineage (NCBI taxonomy): Archaea > Nanobdellati > Candidatus Woesearchaeota > Candidatus Woesearchaeota archaeon. The sequence goes on from JAGVYF010000009.1 coordinate 3,933, forward strand.
TTAGATTTTGTAAAACTGGGTGCGAAAGTAATTCCCGGAGTTCTTGACTCAATAAAAATCAATACTGATGTTTCAAATACTCCAAAAGCTGAATTTTATAATATTGAACTAATGTTTAAATTTGCGATTACTCAAGAAGCCTTAGCTAAAACTTCTTACAAGAAGTTAGCAGAAGCTTTTGATGACAAATCTGCTAAAAATTTATTTTTAACTCTTTTTAAAGAAGAAGAAATGCATGAACATTTGCTTATTGAGCAATTAAATAAATTCAGAAGTGAATTAAACAATGAACTTTAAATTACAAAGACAGAAAAATTCTCAGTTCTGTGCGCAAAATAGGGATATAAAAATAGGGAGGTTTTTAGCATGACAAAGTTAAATGAAAGTTATAAATGCGGAGTTTGTGGAAACTTGGTAGAAGTTGTTCATTCTTCAGTAGGCAAACTAGTTTGTTGCGGTAAACCAATGGAATTGTTGGTTGAACAGCATGATGAAGAAAGGTATGAGAAACATGTGCCTGTTGTTGAAGTTTTAAAAAATTCTGTAAAAGTTAAAATTGGTTCATTGCCGCACCCGATGGAACCTCAGCATTATATTGAATGGATAGAAGTTCTAAGTGAGGGGAAAATTTATCGGCAATATCTTAAGCCCGGTGATGCTCCTGAAGCAACTTTCCCCGTGCTTGCTGATAAAGCAAGAGCATATTGCAATATTCACGGATTATGGGCTACTTAAAATTGTTAGGGTTATAAATTATTTTTATGTCAAAAACTTGCTTACACTATCAATCACAGACTGAAAGCATGCTCCTAATTCGGGCTAGGTCAGCTTGTTATAATCTCATTTTTCACAAGCCTATTTTATAAAGAGTTAACATTTAATTATTTAACAAGTGGAAAATGGAGGTCTGAGAAACCGGGCCTGGCAGAGCGGTGACTGACGGTGTATGGTTTCGATTAACATACGGGCTTTTGACTACCGAATGACACCAGTCAAAGACTAGTTGAAAATGAGTGTATTTTATGGCAGCAGTTAATATTGATAAAATTTATGCAATTCTTTCTAAAGAAGTTAAGAAGTATAAAGCGCCAATAACAGAATTCGTGGGGGCACAGACAAAGGAACCTGAACAAGTGTTAATGGCGGCGATATTATCGGCTAGAACAAATGACAAAATAACTTTTAAAGTCGTAACTAAACTGTTTACAAAAGTTAAGAAGATTAGAGATTTTGAAAAGTTTAGTGTTAAAGAGATTGAAAAATTAATTTATCCGATTGGTTTTTTTAGGAGAAAAGCCAAATATTTGAAAGAACTTCCCTATGTATTTGAGAAAAGGTTTAATTCCCGGTTGCCTTCCAATGTTGAAGAATTGATCGAGTTGCCCGGTGTTGGCAGAAAAACAGCAAATTTGGTTGTGGCAGTTGGTTTTAACCGGCCGGCAATTTGTGTTGATGTGCATGTGCACAGGATTATGAATCGCTTGGGTTATATAAAAACTAAAACGCCGTTTGAAACCGAGATAGCGCTTCGCGAAAAGTTGCCTCTAAAATATTGGATTCATATCAATTATTTAATTGTAGCATTTGGTCAAAATCTTTGCACTCCGTTAAGGCCTTTTTGTTTTAAGTGTCCCATATATAAATATTGCAAGAGAATAGGGGTATTTAATTATAAGTAAAATTGCATTCATTCATTGGTTAAATTATTATTAATAGCATTAATGTTTTTTTGTAATTGGAGATAGTACTATAAAACCGTTAATTTTATAAATGAATTAGGGTATTTTGAATGTATGGTTGATATTAAAAAATACCTGAAAAAAGCTTGGCATTTTTTATGGCATGACGATAGTTTTGCAAGTTTTATTGCTAATATTATTGTGGCATTTATAATTATAAAATTTGTCGTTTATCCTGGCCTGGGGCTTATATTTGGCACAGACTTGCCAATAGTTGCGGTGGTTTCAAGCAGCATGGAACATAATTTGGGGTTTGAGGAATGGTGGGGAAATGCGCAATCTTGGTACAATAAAAACCAGATAACAAAAGAAGATTTTTTAGGATATCCGTTAAAATCAGGGTTTAATAAAGGTGATATTATGTTAGTATCAAGCGCAACAGAAAGCAATATTGAACTCGGGGATGTGATTATATTTAATGTTGGCAGGGAAAATCCAATTATCCATAGGGTTGTTAAAATATATAATGAAAATATGACGGTTTATTATCAGACAAAGGGTGATAATTATAAAACAAACCCTGTCCCGCTCCAAAGTGGTTCGTTAAATGAATTGAAGATACCTGTTGAAGCAATAAGAGGGAAAGCTTTATTTAGGATACCCTTTATAGGCTATATTAAAATATTTGCCGTAGATGTAATAAATCTTATAAGGTAATAAATAACGTAGATATAATAAATATCATAAGATAATCAATTATAATATATTAAAATGTTATTTTGCGAAAAATGCGGATCATTGCTGATTCCTTTTACAAAAGAAGGTCAAAGGGTAATGAAATGTAATAGTTGTGGTTTTATTAGTAAAGATATTAAAAACGCAAAAATTTCTGAAAAGGTTAAAGAAAGCAAGGATATATCTGTAATTGACAAAGAGATTGAAACTAATGCGATTTGTAATGCTGAATGCAGGAAATGCGGGCATAAAAAAGCATATTACTGGTTTATGCAGACACGGGCATCAGATGAGCCCGCAACACAATTTTTTAAATGTGAGAAATGCAACAATATCTGGAAAGAGTATTAAACCATTATTCGCAGGGTCAAAATAATGTTTGCAATGGGAAGTGATTTTAGGATTTCAATGTTTATTTAATTGCCTTTAAAATATTTTGAATATTATCATTTGCTGTTATGGTACAAAAGCAAACCTTTCATATTCTTAATGTCTCCGGTGTAAAGTGATTCAGGATAATCCCAAATAAAATTATTTGCCTGTAAAATAAACTCTTCCAAACGGCGAGTTTGTATATCACTTAAATTAAAATTGTTATATTGGTTAACCAGATTAGAATATTTAACAAAACCTGGAGGGATCAATTTATATTCTTCTGCAAGATGTAATTTTTTTAGGATCAGGGGGTTGTTTGTATTTTCAAATAGTATTTTATTTTTTCTTTCAGCAGATTCGCATAATTCTGCAATATCTTCAGCAACATTAAACCTGGAATAATTGCTTATAAAACCTAATTTTAAATTTTCTTCTTTGTCAATAACTGATTTATTTATTAAATTAAAGAATCCATTTGTCAAGAATGCTAATTGTTCCAAATTTGAGAAGTAAACAGAATTGCCCCATTCATTAACTGAAATGGATTTCCATTTATTATAAAAATCAGGTTCTGATTTTATAATTTCATCAGTTTTAGCGTGTTTTATTTCGTGATGGGCTACTGCATCATAATAGTTATCTTTTAAAATTAGTGAGTTTTTTTGATACGTCCCTAAAATTGGGACAAAACAGGCTTTATGAAATTGGGTGCTTAAAGAATTTTTTAAATAATCATCGGACCTAATTTTTATAGCGCGCAGTTTGAAAGGCTTACTTTTCATTTCATTTTCAATTATTCTGGTTAATCTTAAAACATTGGAAGGGTTGCCTTCAATTTGTTCCTCCATTCCAAGAATGGGATAACCAAATTTTTTCTCGAAATTTTTTCGGATCGGTGTTGGATTAGATATTGAATAAAGTTCGTTGCACCAAATATTAAGTTGTGTGCTTAAATGTAAAGAAATGCCGGCAATAACTCCTAACCCCATCCCTTTAAGATTTAAGTTTAAAAGTTTTTTTCCATTAACGCGCATCATCTTAACATCCATTAAATCTAGATTAACATAAGATATATTTATACTAAGATATAATTAACTGCATTAAAAGTTATTATTGATAAATCCATGAAGAATGTCCCCATTGGACAATTAAATCAACTTGCACATCAGTTGGGATATCACAAGCTCCATAACATGTGCCTAAATAAGTATAAATTTTAGCTTTAGTTTCTGATTCTAACCTATCAACTATTTCTTTAGCTTTGGGTTTTAAACCATCAGGCAATTGAATGAGGACAGAATTAACTTTCCTACTATTAATATGTTCGATTACTTTCCCGATATTAAGCCCAAGATTCATCGTTTTCTAAATCTTCCTCATCTTGAAAGTCATCCATTAAAAGTTCTAATTCAAAAGGGTGAAATTCTTTACGATTCAAATACTCTTTTAGATCATCATCCCTATCTGGATTTTCATAAGCGCCCGTTTTTAGTGACCTTTTTTCAGGAATTGTGCTTTTACGCTTAATTTCAGTTAATTTTTGGACTCTTTGCTTTGTATTCATTTTTTCACCTTATAGATTAAAACAATCTCCTAATGGTTTATTTTTTAATAATTCAAGTTGAAATCATGATAATTTTTTAAATTAGGGTAATGATTTTTATCGTATTTAACCATGAATATAGATTTTTCGAGCCTTGAGGTAGTATATAAATTTTACTATTTTTGTCCTTTATTAGGGACTAATCGGAGGGGATGGTATGGCATTCTCCAGTGTTTTTTACATTCTAAACAGTAATACACTAATTTGCCTTTTTGTGTTCTTACCCTTAAATTTTGGCCCGGAATTAAAAAAGAATGGCAATGTTTACAGAAATTGCGTTTTATTTCTGAAGGCATTCTTGATCTTGTTTTCATAGCCAGCCTTCTTGCTTTTTGCACAAATTTATTGGCAAGCTCCTTATTTTTTGAAAATGTTTGCTTTGCTTTAAACATGAAATTTAAAATTAATTCTTTGGCTTCTTTTGCAGAAATTTTTTTCTTTGCCATTTCATTTAATTACAAGAGGAAAGTATATAAAGGCTTCTCTTAAACAATCTGTTATTGCCCTTGTAGTATAGCCTGGATAGTACACGCGGTTGCGGTCCGTGGGACCGGGGTTCGAATGTTCAAACTGTGTTATAACATTAGATTAACGCAGTAAACTCGAAAATCCTCGCAAGGGCATAATATTGGGGCTTCAATGCTCCGGCTTGGTACCATTATGGTACTGAGCTTATTTATAGTTGTAGTTCTTAAGAAGTTTAGGATAAAAATTAATAACCCTAAACTACCATAACTATGCAAGACAAGTTAAAAATGCATTAGCTGGTTTTAATTAAAAGAGAAGACTTGTTTAACACATTTGATGATATTAGATTTAAAAGAAATTCTTTAACTTATTATGGCAAGAGAATGGATTTTGAAACTTCTAAACAAGTAATAATCAAATGTTAGAAATTAATCAAAAATTAAAGGATATGTATAATGGAAAAACTCGAAAATGAATAAATATTGTCTTATTTTTATCATATGCCTTTTTTATCCTACGAATAAAAAGCAGACATTAGAAAACTTATTACTACCATAACATAATTATGGTTTAGCACAAATAAATGTTCCAATAGAAAAATATATAATCTAATATTACAGTTATTTAGTGTATGTTGATAGATAAAGATTTTAAAGAGATTATTTCGTTTCAGGTGTTGTCATTAATAGGGGGGCTTTTTGCAGGGACTTTATTATCTATTTATACAGACAAACTTTTACTTATTCCGGGTATGTTAATTATTTTACCGGGATTCATGGAAATGCGGGGGAATATTAGCGGTTCAATGGCCGCCAGGTTAACTTCGGGAATGTTTATTGGCGTTGTAAAACCCAATAATCTCAATGTTAAAATTGTTAAAGGCAATGTTTTCGCATCTTTTACACTGGCGATTATTGTTTCACTAGTTCTAGGTTTAGTTGCATTTGTGTTTAATTATATTATGCTCGGCATCGTTGTGCCAAAAATAATTCTAATACCCTTAATTGCTGGAATTTTTGCAAATGGCATTGAAATAATTTTAACTTTATATTTTACTTTTTACACATTTAACCACGGATATAATCCCGATAACATTATGGGTTCATTTGTGACAACAACAGGTGATGTGACAAGCATTCTTGCGCTTTTATTTACGGTGATGATAATATGATTTTAAAGTCTCACTTGCAACACTTGAAAAAAGTTAAACATCGTAAATATCATAAAATCATCAGGGAGATGAAACACGAGGGTTTTTCAAGAAAAACTTTGCTTTATCTTAAAGAGTATGGTCCGCATACAAATGTGCCCCGGACGATTATCCGAGAAAGTATAAATATCCTAATTTTTGCATCTATAATTAGTTCTTTAGGGGGTTTTGCGCTTGAAAATATCAAAGAGGTATTCATCACATTAACGCCTTTGGTTATTTTGCTGCCAGTATTAAACGGAATGGTTGGAAACTATGGCACCATAATTTCATCACGGTTTACAACATTACTGCATGAAGGAAAAATTAAGAGTAATTGGCATAAAAACATTGAACTTAATAATTTATTTGCAAAAATAATTTTAATTTCAGTGATAATTGCGATTTTAAGCGCTTCTGTCGCTTTAGTAATCTCTAACCTGACAGGTACAGCAGTAAATATAACAACAATTTATAAGATTTTGATAATAGCAGTTTTAGACATGCTGATTTTGGTGTTTATCTTGTTTTTTGTAGCAATCAGCGCAGGTCTTTATTTTTTTAAAAAAGGAGAAGATCCGGATAATTTTTTAATCCCGATAACTACTTCAATTGCAGATTTAGGCAATATGCTTTTGTTGGCATTATTGGTCATGTTGATGTTTTAACGGCAATTCTTTTCATAAATTTGAAAAATCATTTCTTCATCTAATGATTTTTGCCCAAAATATTCTCTGACAACATTTTCGATGCAAGGGCCATTTATTAACCTGTCATAGATTAATTCACGATATACTTTATCATAAAAATATTTAGACTTGACTGCGCCAATATTTGTATCTGAAAATGGCTTATCTATATTTTTAGAAATTCTAAATAATGATTTTTCTGAACGATCTCTCCTAAAAAGGTTAAATTCCCAATATAGTTCTCTGTACCATTTAGGGTTGTAGCTTACTGCTATTCTGATTTTGTGGTATATAAAATGAAGTTTTGGAGCAGGAACAAGCACAACTTTTAATTTATTATTTTTTATATCATGAAAAAGATATTTTGCTTCATTAATAAATAAATTACATATATTTTCAGGGAGTTGATTTATTGAATAATCTGAAGTCCTGTCCACCATTTAATTAGATTTTGAATACTTTTTATAGATTTAGGAATAATAAATATTATAAAGGACAAGTATTATTATTTAAAATATGAACAAAAAAGGCCTAATTTTAGCATTTACAACTGCTATAATTAGCGGGTTTTCTATTTACCTTAACAAGTTTGGCGTTACTGGCATTGAATCAAGCATATTTACATTTTCAAAGAATATTATTGTTGCTTTGTTTTTATTTTCAACGGTTTTACTTTTTAAGGAAAATCTAAACTTAAAATTAAAGCAGTGGATTAAACTTATCATGATAGGTTTAATTGGAGGTTCAATACCATTTTTATTATTTTTTAAAGGATTACAATTAACCTCAAGCGCATCAGCTGCTTTTATTCATAAAACAATGTTTGTCTATGTTGCATTATTGGCAGTATTATTTTTGCGTGAAAAAATAACTAAAAAATTTTTAGCTGGTTCAATATTATTATTAATGGGCAATGCAATATTTTTAAAAGTTTATTACCCAATATTTGATAAAGGAGCTTTGTATATATTTATTGCAACATTATTATGGGCAATAGAAAATATTATTTCTAAACATACCTTAAAAGAATTAAGTTCCAGAGTGGTTGCATTTGGCAGAATGTTTTTTGGAAGCTCGTTTATCTTGGTTTATTTAATATTCTCTGAAAAAATTGTACTGCTTAATACTCTGAATCTTAATCAGATTGGCTGGGTGCTTGTTACAACAATTCCCTTGTTTTTGTATCAGATTACTTGGTACGAATCATTAAAATATTTAAAAGCTTCAACAGCAACATCTGTGCTATTATTAGGCAGTATGATTACTTCATTATTGGATTTAAATTTTACTCTTCGTTCTGTTGCAGGCAGTTTATTAATTATTCTTGGATTAATATTAACAACAAGATTATTCAGCGTAATAAAAGTTTTAAGCATGGAACGTTTAACTTTTCTTAAAAAAGGTTAATACTTCTAATTTGAATGAATAACCCCGCCGCAAGCGATGGGGTATTCTCTAGTTAAAAGCGAGTATCCTAATTGACAATGAAATGATCCAGGATAGTATCTTAAAAGGTTAGCTTTTTATAAGGGGAAGAATTATTTATCACCATGGATTCAATCGAATTGCTTGCGCGATTTGCTTATCAGCCTAATGCATTGAATTATTGCGGCCCTTCTGATGCAAATAAAGTTCTTAGGCAGTACATTATTCATAAGGATAATACAGAAGAAACAAAAAAAGTATTGATGAAGTTTGAAGCGCTTAAGCCGTATCTTGGATATATTGCGGAAAGAGCAGGTAAAAAGTTTTTTGATTATGAAGTCGTTGAAGCTTATTGTTTAGGTAATTTTTTGCTTAATATTTTTACTAAAAACGATTTAATAGAAATTGTAAACAGATTAAAATTGCCTATAATCATGTCTGAAAAAATTATTCAAAATATGCCTAATTGCGTGCCGCAACATTCGTTTAACGTGGTGCATGTAGGAGTTGGCGCAATTACGGGCAGTGTTAAAACTTGTATTGAAAATATGGATAATTGTCTTGTTCACGACGCAGTTGTTAAAGAAATTTTGAAAGGGGAATTAATAGTTTTTTATCAACCATTGGAATATATTAACAGATATTATTGGGGGTTTTTTACGGATAAAAAAGTTAAGTATGATAAAGAATTATTGCCTGGGTTAAAGATAGGTGATAATGTAGGGATTCATTGGAATTTTGCAGCTATGAAACTTAATGCGAAAGAATTAAATAATCTAAAGCATTATAATTTTGTGAATATTAATGCGATTAATGACAAAATAAAGAATTAAATCAATAATTTAATTAATAATTAGATTCAGGAGGCGTTAGATATGAATAAAACATTAGATGATTTAACCTGCGAAGAAAAAGGGGATTTAAGGAAATCATTCAGAAAAGATCATGAAATCGGTTTAGAGGAACAAGGTTTTTGTCTTTTGCTCGGATGGGGTACAGGTGAACTCGGTCCAGGGCTTGCAGCAAATCTAACTCCAATAGATGATAACGTTGGTATGAGAGAATATAAACTGGTTAAAGAAGAATTTGATGAACTTTATGGGGGAAAGTACAAAGAAGTTCCTTTGTATATCCATTTCAGAAATCCTGTGTTCCCTTATGGGGATGAAGAATAAGCCTTAATTGCATCTAAAGCTTCTTTTTTGGACAATTTTTGAACTATGAAACCCATCTGGACAATCACATAATCACCTACTTTGTATTCAGAATTAACAATCTTAGCAGTTCTTTGTTCACCATTATAATCTATAATTGCTAAATCTGATTTAATTTGAATTATTTTTCCAGGATATGCGAGACACATACAATAATAAATAAAGATATGTTTAAATATTATTCTCTTTTTAAAAGCAGATTGTTGCAGGTAAATGAATGCAATTCTGCAGAGCTTTAAGTTTTGGCGCTGTCCAGAGTCAATTGTCTGTATATTAGTAACTAAAACTAAACTTAAAGTCTGCAAGCTCTCTTGCCCATCTAATTAAATATGAGCATACAAATTGACAATGAAACTACTCTGGACAACACTTAAGTTTCATAATTCTTAAATAGTAATTTGGAGTTAGTTTTTAACATGAAAAAATTAATATCAATATTTTTGATTTTAATGCTATTGCCAATTGTTTCAGCTGCCAGTGGAAGTTTTTACATCATATGAAAACTCAATTGAAGTTTTAATTACTACTTCTATTTCTCAAAGAATTGACAGAGAAGAAACATTATACTCTTCACCAAAAACAGAATCAAGAACTTTTATAATTAATCCCGGCATAAACTACATTAATATTGGTTTTGGAAGTTCAATCACTGATGTACTTATGAAAGTAAAACTAACTCTTGATTATAAAAATATAAGTGTTGCACTTGATGAGGTAATCCTGCACTTTGTTGATGAAGGTTATAAAAAACCGGATAATTTTACAGAAAATTTTGTTTTTTATGAAGAACCAATAATTAAAGAAACAAAAACTTTTAACTATTATTATCTATCTTTTTTTGTGGTTTTTGCAGGATTGATATTTTTAGGGGTTTTTTTTAATTATAAATTCAAACTCCGCTTAAAAGCTTCGCAACCTGCACCATTCAAAAAAGCAACAACTGGAAAAGTTGATGGAAAAATACTTTTTTGTAATGATGATAATAATGATGCGGTTCCAAACATTAAAGAAAATAACCCTCATTTTGAGATTAAGGAAACTAATAATAATCCGTTAATTAAAGATGTTGATGAATTATACTGATAATATCCTTTTTGGAGAAGAACCTATTTATACTAATTGACAATGAAACGACTCTGGACAGCGCCCAATTAAGCAAAACTTTATATATATTAAATATCTAATTAATTATTATGAAGAGGTTAATAATCATTTTATTGATTGTTCTTTTATTATTTAGTAATGTAGTTTCAGCTCAAAGCGTTTTTGGTTCATTAGCCCAAGAAGAAACTAAACTGTTCAGTCTCGGTCCCAAGTCCTATTCAATCAGAGTTATAAGTTTGGATAATAATCTTGTCCAGTTCTCATTAGATGGAATTAAATCTCGTTTTTTGAAAGATGGTGAAAGTTTTAAATTTGACAACGGATTGTCTGTTTCAATTGACGAGATCATATATTCTTCTGAACTCACAATCAACCCTAGAGTAAGATTTTATATCGATGTTGAAACAGAAGCATGTGGCACTGCGCGATGTTTTCCCGGTGAAAAGTGTACAAACATTAAATATTGTTACAACCCGGATAATTGTGTAAATAAAATGGGATGTGAAACTTATTGTGGCAATAATATTTGTGATAAGGACGAAGATAATATTTGTAAAGAGGATTGTTCATTTTGCGGTAATAGCAAATGTGAAACTAATGAACTTTGCAGTACTTGTGAATCTGATTGTGGATGTGATTCTGGATTAGTTTGTGAAACTGATTCCTGTGTTAAAACACAAGTAATTGAAAAATCAGTTGTGGTTGAAAAAGTTGTTCAAAAAGAAGTTGAAATGAATATTTTTCAAAAGTTTTTAGTGTGGTTAAGAAATATATTTATTAAATAAATCCTATAACTCTTTATAACCATATTTTGTTCTAAACTTTTCTAGCGCTTGTTCTGTGCAAGAGACTATTAAACCCTGCATTTCTTTAGGCACTCCGATATTTGGAATATCATCTAATGATATGATCGAACTTAATTCAGGAAGCGGTAATTTTTTCATTTGTGAATATACCATATAAAACCATCTCTGTTTATAAGATTCATTAGATCTGATTATGGGGAGTATTTCTTCAAATGAGTGATGACCGCCTTGATATTTCCTATTGTCTAATAATGAACATAACGAATCTACTGCGCCGACTTTCATGTCATCATCTGAAGCATATGGAATTTCATTGTTCCACATCCGGTGGTGATATTGTCTTCTATGCAGTTCAATTGATGGTAATACATATTTTTTGAAAAATTCAGAACTTTCGTCGCTATATTGTAACGCTAAACCTTTTGCAACTTTCCATTTATATTTACTGTGTTTTCCAGAAATATCATGTGGCCTTTCAAGGTCATTATTACCCAAATTTAACTTATTTAGATAATATTCAACTTGAATTGAATGTTTTAAAGAAGAAATTAACCACGCCCTTAGTTCATCAGTAGTGGGTTTTAGGTTCATTTTTTATTCAACCGACCAATTTAATTTATTTTCCACGTTTAATTCTCTAAATTGCTCCCATTGGATTCTTGAAATACCACAATTTTGGCTAAATTCTTTATAATTTAAAGGTTTGTTTTTATCTAAAGTATAATTTATAAAATCTTTAAATATCCTCAATTTTACTGGATCTAATTGCAGTCCATTTAACTTTAGCGCCATCATCATTAAATAAAGAACTATCCGGTATTTAAGGGTTTCTATAACTAATCACTATATAGTGACACTATTTCAAAAATTCGTTAATCTTTGTTTTGAAAGCTTCTTCAGATATTGAACCTGTAAATCTGCCCACTTCTTCGCCCTCTTTAAAAAATATAATAGTAGGGATACTAATTACACTATATTCCAAGGCAATATCGCGGAAATCCTCAATATTAACTTTTCCGAATGAAATATTTGTTTTTAGGCCGATTTCTTTAGACATTTTGTCAAATATAGGTCTAAATTGTAAACATGGATTGCACCATGGTGCCCAAAAATCAAGTATTGCTTTGGGTTTTTTTAATATTTCATCGTTAAAATTTGCATCAGTAATATATTCCATTTTAATCACTTGTTTTTTTAACTTCTGATTTATGATGTGTTTTAGTTTCGACTATTCTAGTATTAGGATTTTCAGATTCATGGGTTTTATGAGAATAACTTTCTTTTTTTTGAGAACCCTTAACTACATTTTTTTTCCCAATCGCGATTAAATATTTTCGTTTGTTAGCCTCTAAGTCTATAAATAAATCCGATTCTTCTTTAATCATTTTTGATGCAGTTTTTGAAAATGCGATAATCTCCGTTCTGCATCCATGACTTTTTAAATAAGCTAATAAATCTTTAAAGTCACCATCCCCCGATACTAATACAACTGTATCAACTTTAGGAGATAATCTTACCGCATCCATTGCGATTCCAATGTCCCAATCGCCTTTCTTTGAGCCCCCTATAAATGTCTGCAGGTCTTTAGATTTTACTTCTATTCCAATATTCATAAGCGCTTTATGGAAGCTTTCTTCTTCCCTAATTTCAGTTTTAATAACATACGCAATTGCTCTAACTAATTTACGTCCGCCAACAGCAGTTTTTAGAATTTCATGAAAGTTAACTTTAGCATTAAAAATATTTTTTGCTGAATAATACATATTTTGCACATCAAACAGCACAAGTACTCTTTGTTCAGTATGTTGTAATGTTTCCATATTATTTACCTCGTATAATACACATATTTTCCACCAATCTTTGACTGGCATTATTTGGTAGCCAAAAACCTGCATTTATAGCGAACTTTTGACTTTTTAATTGCCTATACTTTATAATATAGGCGCATATATTGATATGATAAGAAAGGGGGTTTATAAAAGCTTCGGATAAACACCTATAGAAAGTTTACTATTAAAAATTAGTTTCAATTCCACAAGAACTGAAAATTTTATACGCCTGAGATTAATTTCTTACGGGTAGTTAATAATATCAGATAGTTTGGCGTTACCTTGCCGAAGGAGATTAAACAATTAGCACACACTTTTTAACAAGTTATTTATAAATAATTAACCAATTCTATGACAAAATCATTAATTTAGTGACTGAATAACGGATTTTAGAAAAAGCGTTATTATCACTGCCTAGTAACGAAACATTTATAATACTGAAAGTTACTTTTTGCCCCATACTTCATAATTTAATTGTTCAATAAAATCTTTCATAAAAAGAACTCTATTTTCAGCAGCCTTTTTCCCGGATTCGGTGCTCATAAAAGAAGGTAATTTAAACAGTTTCTGATAAAAATGGTCTATCATAAACTTTTTATCATCTACTTCGCGATTTTTTGCAAATATGTCTCGCGGGTCATATATCCTTATCCCTGAAAAAACGCCATATGAAATACACCTCATAATGCCAATGGCACCTAACGCGTCTAGTCTATCAGCATCCTGCAAAATAGCGCTTTCTAAGTTCGATGGTTTAATATTTTTACTAAATCTATGTTCGCTAATGGCTTGATAGATTGGACCATGCAAAGCTAAAGGATAATCAATATTTTTTAAAATTTCGCTTGCTAATTCAACTGACCTTTCAGCATGATCAATTTCAGGATTTCTAAATTCATCCGCTCTCCCCAAATCATGCATTAAAGCGGCAGGTTCTACTACGAATAAATTTGCTTTTTCTTCTTCAGCTAATTTTGTAGATGTATTATAAACTCTTAAAACGTGTTCATAATCATGACAAGGAAAATCAGAAGTAGACATTATCTTTTCAACTTTCAAAAAAATCTTGTTAATTTTATTTTTCATTTTAATTATTTTCCATTTTAAAAATGGCGGTGGCGATACTTCCAATCCCGTTACTTTGAAAATTACAAATATAACGGTATATTTGAAATCGCGACCTCTACGTAACCCAGTAAGATTATCATCAGCCAATTTTGGCCTCGGCGCTCAAACATATGAGCGTAGCGCTCTAACCAGGCTGAGCTACACCGCCGTTTAAACTAATAACAAGAACTTTAAACAGTTTATAAGCCTTACGTTTGAAAACATTTATAAACAACTTATACTCATAAATAATATCAAGAGGTGATTTTATTGGTAAAAAAAAGAAGAACAAGTTCTCACTCAGCCAAACCAAAAATGGCCGCAAGTAAATCATGCTGTACCACAAATGAACACTGGCATATACATTATCACATGAAAAAAAAAGGCGTAATGATGCTTTTAGTTGCATTATTGCTCATTGTAAATTACATGGTTGCATGGTGGCCAGTAGACTACGTATTAGCATTAGTATTTGGTTTATGGGGTTTAAAAAAAATAGTTATGATTCCTGATTGTTGCAGGAAATAAATTTTTTTGTTTGTCAAAAGCTCGCTGAATTGGTCACAAACCAGGTATGCTTACTATAAATGAGCTTTTGATGACCAAATAATTACCGTTCAAAAACCTGTAGAAAATGAGTGTATTGTAAAAGAAAAATAAATCATACATTTTTATTTTTAAGAATTACTTTTTCTAATTGTTTATCTGTAACTTTTTTAATTCTAGTTTGAAATTCTGTAGTCATAATAATTAATTCATCAGCTAACAATTTCTTAACTTCTCCGCTAAGCAATTTCCCTTTTTTATAATCTTCAACCAATTTTTTACTTTGTTTTTCATCATAAAAATAATTAGTTAAATAAATACAAGGAATGTCAATCTCCGGATTTCCACCATTCTTACGGTGTTCATCAACAGTTTCTTTGCCTCCGGAAAATGCTTTATTAACTTTGATTCGGATAGATTTTTCAGGCTCATTTAAAAAAATAGCAGTATTCGGTTTTGACGCAGACATTTTATCTCCTGTCAGTCCTGGCATAAATTTCATATGCAATATGGCCGGTTTATTATAACTCGCCCTTGCCGCAATATCCCTGCACACCCTAATATGGGGATCTTCATCAGGCCCAATTGGAACTAATACCTGTTTAAATCCAAAACTTTCAATAGGCAGTAATATATGCGCAGATTGAATCACCGGATAAAAATACATTCCAGGATTATCCTCTGGCCCGTACCCGTAAGAAGCTTTGATTTCCGATAAAGTAACTTTAGGGCATAACTTAATTGCAAGATTGTATATATTTGTATAAACTTGATCAATAATAAAATAAGTTTTTTTAGAATCAAATCCGTATGCTAATAACTCTTTTGCTAACTGCATTGCAAACTCTAACCCCTGCTTCTGATCTTTAACTTTCCCAACAATATAACTTTCATCATCAGATATTGGTATAAACACTGATACACCATACTTTTTTTGAAAAAACAGGTTTGTATCAAACACAACTTTATGCCCCAGATGGATAGTTCCAGAGGGGTTAAATCCGGATACAATTGCGCACTTTTCGCCATTATTAAGCGCAGCCATAAATTTATCAAAGTCTCTATGCGAATAGACCAGCCCTTTTTTGAAGGTATAAAAGTCAGGCAATATAGCTATCTCAGAAATCGGCCTTGCACCAAAATTTTTGACAAGCTTTTCATTATCCAATAATATATTTGAATTCATCTTAAATATATAATCTTTTAAAGGTTATAAAATTAACTATTCTAATTCATATTTTAATAAAATAAAATTGCACTCGGAGCAGAGAATCAGAGTATTCAACCAATGAATAAATAAAATAGTTATCCTAAAGATTTCTGAATGGCTTTTCTATATTCTTCTTTCTGTTTATCACTTTCATACTTATGTGATTTCCAGCTAAACACATGACCGTCACCTATATGTCTGGGTATGATATGAAAATGTAAATGGGGTACTAATTGCCCAGCCGATGCATAATTATTCACAATAACATTAACACCGCCTTCTTTGGTAACTATCAAAGATTTTGCAACCTTTTTAGCCACCAAAACAATTTTTTTCAATAAATCATCAGGAACATCAAGCATAGTTTCATAGTGTTTTTTAGGGATTACCAAAGTATGCCCCGGATTAACTGGAGAAATATCTAAAAACCCTAAGATTTCTTTATCCTCATAAACTTTATCGCATGATACACTGCCTTTAATTATTTTACAGAATATACAATCATTCATTTTTATCACCGCCTAATAAGAATAAATAATAGTTTAATTTTTTTGCAAAAGTATAATTTCAATCTCTCTTTCAGTTTTTTGAACTGCTCTAAATAATTCAATAATGTGGCTTCTGTCACCAGCCTCCGGAAACTGATTTTTTGCCAAATAATCCAAATACATATAAATCATCTTGTCTGCTTGTCTTAAATCTTCAAATGGAGATTGACCTGCTTTAGCCTTTGTTTTTGCCCTATTTAAAACAACTGGCAAATTATCTATGCGCAATTCATGATTAATTTTACCATACTCATTTCTAATTGCTTCTTCTTGGCTCTCTCCTTGCTTCCCTTTAAACGAAGATTTAACATCCGAAGTCGACCCTTTTAATATAGCAAGCGCCATAGCCACGCCCAAAGCAATTCTTTTTAATTTGCGATTATCATTTTTACTGAAAAAATCTTTTAGTTTTTCAAACATATTAAAGAGATAAATAAATAAACTATTTAAACTTTTCTAATATTCCTTTAATATCAAACAAATCTTTAATTTTATAATCTCCTCCATCTTTCCGATTTTTTAGGATTATGGAGATAACACCGGCCCTTTTCGCAGCCAAAGAATCAAATGATGTGTCCCCGATATATACTGCTTCAGAAGGTTTAAAAGTAAAATATTTCAACACTTTCTTGATGCCTTCCGGGGAAGGTTTTGGCTTTTTAATATGTTCAACTGTCAATATTAAATCAAAATTATCTCTTAAGCCAAGATACTCCAAAATTTCATAAGTTTCACCTGCTCTATTAGTGACAATTGCCAACTTATATTTTTTCTTTAAAATTTTTAATAATTTGTTTAAATGTTTTGTTGCTTTAAATTCATTCAACGTTTTTTTAAATAATCTTTTCATAAAAAATAAAGACCTGATAATACCAACATCATATAAATATTTGTTATAAAATTCCCTGCTTGTCATAGTATAAGCATCTTTCTCATCCCCCCTACTAAGCTCAGGTTTCCCAAAATGTTTTAACATCTGATTAGCAAAATCAATATTATGTTTGGTAGAATTAACAATTACACCATCAAAATCAAAAATAACTATTTTTATCATATCCTATTTATATAAAAATAGATATATAAAGTTTATGTAAAATCAGTTTTGTCCGGAGTCGTTCCATTGTCGATTAGCATGCTCACTTTTAATTAGATAAGTAAAAGAATTCTTGCAGAGGTTAAGTGTATTTTTTAATACTAATATACAAACAATGAACTTTCCGGACAGCGCCACAAATCAAATATATTTAAATATAAGTAAACAATAATATTAAAGAAAAAAGGTAAATATGTATAAATTTTTAACATTAAAAATTAGTGAGCATGATAAACATTATGTTCAAGCATTAATAGTATTGACAGGAGCAATCTTTTTTTGGAGGGGTATTTGGGACGTTGGTTACTTAATTCCTTATCTAGAAAATCCATTTGTATCAATGTTTATAGGATTAACAATATTGACCTTATCTGGAGCAATTTTTACAGAGTTCGACCCATTTTCAAGTAAAATGCACCATACATTAGAATTACTTAACAATTTATTGAGTTATAAACATTTAAAAAATAAAAAATATACCATTAACTATTTTGATGAATACAAAAAACAAATGATAAGTATTCCTCATCACAACATAAGCAAACTAGAACACCAGACACTTGTAATTAGAAAAAAGGATAAAGAAGAATTTATACCTGTTCACCGAATTCGAGAAATTAGAGAAGGAGATAAAATTATCTGGAAAAAAGGAAACTAAATTGAAAACAAAAATAATTAAATGGATGATAGGGACATTTGCTTCAATATTAATTATTTTAGGGGGGTTATTTTTTATTCCCATGTATCTTTTTCTGCAGTTTGATAAAACAAAATTTTTTTTATTAATCGGTATAAGCATGATAATCTTAGGCGGGGTTATTATTATTGCGATTAAATTTTATAATATGACAAAACATACTGAAACAAAACACCATCACCGCAGAAGAAAATAGTTTAAAATGGACTGGCCGAGATTTTCGTAGCGTTTAATATCTCCGAAATGGAAACTGAAGCAGAATTTAGATCCGCCTCATTTTTCCCCGGCTTTCTTAAAGCGCTAGTCGAACTCGGATCACCCGATTTCTGGATTGAAAAGCACGGATTTGAAAAAGTCCTAACTTTTTTATATGCCAACCGAGTATTCTAACCACTAAACTACCAGCCCATTGACAAGAATAATAAATATGTAATATAAAAAGATTTAGAAATTAAATTGTTTTTTGAATACTTTCTGCAACAATCTCACACAAATTATTTATCCTATTTTTTTATAAGTAGATGATAGTTATCATAATCTTAATTAAAAAAACAGTATTATATCAAATTTGCTTGCTTAAATTCCTAACCCACATTAAGCCTATCCGTGTCATATTTTTATTAAATTTATCAGATAGCTTGTAAACTTTTCGGTAAATATCATAATCAACCAACCCCATCCCGCGCATGGGTGTAAGGATTCTGTCATAGAACTGGCGTTTATTATAACTTAATTTAACTTTCTTGCCTTTATACGGACCAGAAATAAGTGTGCATTCATAAACACCGTCATGCAACTGTGTAGCAAGTACAGACATTTCAGTCTTATTAACTTCCCCGCCTTTAGATTTTAACAAGTTAAATAATTCCCTGCCTACTATTCCTTGTTGATCAGTAGCAAAAATCAAATCAAAAATATCTTCCGGCATATTAGACTGGTCAAATAATATTACCATACGATAGTAATAAATGTACAGAATATATAAAAGTTATGTTTTCGTATACTGATTATTCTAAACCATAATTATGTTACAGTAGTAATTATGTTAGGTAGTAATAAATTCTGTAATTACTATAGCTTTGTTCTCTGATAATTTTGTACCAATACTCTCTATGCTATTTTGTTAAACTGCTAATTTGCGCACACATGATAAGATTAATCTTATCATTTACCTTTCAACGCCTTTGATATAAAATTTACCTATTGATGAACCCATGCGTTTTTGTAAGAAAATTGGAAGCTTAAATTCATTTTTTGAGTAATAAACTGTAAGCCGTTGTTCTTGTTCTTTGCCAAGCACAATTTTTACATGATAAAAATCATCAAATCTGCCCATATCTGTTTTAACTGGCGTAATTTCATTTGATCTGTAAATAATTATAGGGTAACGATTGCCTTCAATGCTATTGCCTGCACCAAATCCGTTATAAACTGAACCTTCTTCCTGTGAAAAAGGTAATTTTTCTAGATTTAAATATCTGATAAATTGTATTACAGATAATTCATCTAATAATATATTCTCAATACCTGTATTTACGGCTTCCGATGCATTTGAAGAATTTTTTGAAAAACTATATTTTTTCGTTACAAATTTAATGCCTTCTTCTGAAAAATTTATCTTGTCGGGGGATATGCTAACCTCAGATATCTGCGAAAAACTAAGCTTTCCAACCAAAGCATGATTGCCTTCTCCTTCAAGTTTGAATAATCCAATTATTGAGTCTTTAGCATTAAAAGATAAGTCTGTAGAAAGCGTTGCTATGCCATAAGCTCTGTAATTAATCAAAAAGAATGATTTTGATATAACTGCCCTATAATTAATCTTCGACTCTCTAAAAAAAGGATATTCTATCTCAAAATTTGATTTTGTTTGCCGTGCTTTTGATTCATTTAAAAGTTGTTCTAATCCTTTATTGTCTTCCAATCCTTTATTCTCTAATTCAGAATTAGCTCCCATAGAACTCGCCATTAAACTGCTAGCAAATAATCCTTTTAATAATGATTTTGCGATTTTCACAAATGAGTAATAATTATGCTACCATTATATAGTTTGTGGTAGCTAATTTAAACATAAATCAAACTCTGTCCCTTTTACTTTTTAACTTACGCTCATTTATTACTCTTGGGGCGTTTGGTTTTCTAAATCTCATGAATGATTCAAGCCTTGCTTCACTTTCTTTAATCTCTTTCATCTCATCCATAGTTGGATCTGGTGTTGTAAAAGTGGAACCGCCTTTATCTTTTCTAAACTTTTTATACCTTTCACGTTTTACACTTACTTTTTTTGGTTTACTTTTTTTGCCCATGTTTTTCACCTTTTGTTAAACATCATGAATAAGCGCCCAAACTTTTAATTTTAGACATCTGTAAAAATAATAATTTTGCCTATTAAAAAGTTTACTGATTTTCAGCAAGACCTTTTCTTGACCTAATTTGAATAATTACTTTTTGTTGAAGTTCAAATGGTATTCTTTCAAACATTTGATCAACTAATGATGAAACTCCTCTTCCCCCTGTGCCAGACCTTAAATTATTAGTCCATCCAAAAAGTTCAGCTACCGGCATCTTTGCCTTTGCTTCAACCTCAGTACCTTTTTGCTGCATATCAATCAACTGGCCTCTCCTGTTTGAAACTAACTTTGAAATTTCCCCCATGAACTCGACTGGCGCTTCAATCTGCAGCACCTGTAGAGGTTCTAAAAGAATAGATCCCCCTAAATGGAAAGCTTCTCTAATACCTTCACGAACTGCAGGATAAACTTGTGCAGGACCTCTGTGAATTGCATCTTCATGAAGTTTCATATCATGAAGCTTGATTAAAATTTTCATACATGGTTCACGCGCAATCGGTCCCTTACGCATAACATCCTCAAACATATCAAGCACCATTTCAATTACTTCACCAAGATGCACCTGGCCCCTGGTAAGTTCAATGAACATATTACCCTCATAAACATCTTTAACCCTGTCTGCTTCTTTAGAATCAATGCCTAATCCAATTAATTTATCCCTTAAAACAAAATCTTTCTTTTTTATTCTTCCTTCGGGAATATTGCCCGCTTTAATGGCATTAACTATATCATCTGATAATGGCTCAACTGTAAAATAAAACTTATTGTGTTTATTAGGAGATTTACCTTCCGCTATGGGAGATAATTTTGTGCAAGATTCTCTATAAACAACAATCGGAGGCGATGTTTTTACTTCTACGCCTTTCTCAGTTTTAATTCTGTTTTCAATTACTTCAAGGTGCAATTCACCCATTCCGTGCATTAAATGCTGGCCTGTTTCTTCGTTAATTTCAATAAAAATAGTTGGATCTTCTTTTGCTACTTGTCTTAATACCTTAATTAACTTGTCAAGGTCAGAAGGTTTGCTAACTTCAATCGCTTTTGTAACTACCGGGTCGAAAATGTGCGATAATTTTTCAAATGGTTCTGATGGGTTTAATGTAATAGTGTCCCCGGGAAAAGCTTTCAAACCGGCTGCTCCAATAATATTGCCTGCAACAGCTTTCTCGATAATCTCCCTCTTTGCGCCATTTCTGATGAATAATTGTTGAATCCGGTTAGTTTGTTTTGCAGTGTTCAAGTATACCATCATGCCTTTCTCTAAAGTTCCTGAAAAAACTCTGCCCGTGCTAATTTCTCCGGCCTGCGGATCAACCTCTACTTTTGTAACAACAAAAAATGGGGGACCATTAGGATCACATTTCATTAATGATTGACCATCTGCTGATTCTAAATCACCATGCCATAATTTAGGAATTCGGTATTTTTGCGCAGTAGTTGGACTTGGAAGATGTTTAATAACCATATTAAGAATAACTTCGTGAATAGGGGCTTTTTTTGCCAAAGCTTTCCAATCCCCTTCATTGCCGGTCTTATACGCATCAATAATCTCTTTAAAAGAAATTCCTTTTTTCTTCATATATAGAATAGATAAACCCCAATTATGGAATGCGGACCCAAACGCAACGCTCCCATCTTGAACAGAAACGCGCCACTTTAAACCTTCTTCAGCCCCTGCAATTTTTACAATAAATTCATTAACAGAGTTAATTATGCTAATAAACCTTTCCTGCATTGCTTCAGGAGTGAGTTGCAATTCTTTGATAAGCCTATCAACCTTATTTATAAAAAGCACTGGCTTAACTTTTTCTTTCAATGCTTGTCTTAAAACTGTTTCAGTCTGCGGCATAATCCCTTCAACTGCGCATGACAGAACAATTGCACCATCAACCGCTCTCATTGCCCTTGTCACGTCTCCGCCAAAATCAACATGACCGGGCGTATCGATTAAATTGATTAAATATTCTTTGCCGTCCATTTCATGAACCATAGATACAGATGCGGCATCAATTGTAATTCCTCTTTCCTTTTCATCTGCGTGGAAATCTAACTGGCAAGCTTTTCCGGCTAATTCTTCCGACATCATCCCTGCGCCAGCTAATAAGTTATCTGAAAATGTTGTTTTACCATGATCAATATGGGCGCAGATAGCAATATTCCTAATATATTCTGATTTTGTCATCAACCTTGTCACTTTTTCTACCATTTTTTCTGCCATTTTTTGTTCAGTCCTCCTGAATATAAAATCTGCACCCGCTAAGGTACTTATATTTTGTTATAATCCTAAAATAGGTGTACATCATGTACAGTCTTATAATCGTAAAGTTCTTGATTTGTGAACCATAACGATACTTCTCTTTGCGCATCTGCTTCATCAGCGGATGCATGAATAAGATTTTTTACACCAATATCGTTCTTATCGGCAATTGCATAACTTTGATGTGAATAATCTCCTCTTATTGTGCCTGGCAATGCTTGTCTTGGTTCAGTTGAACCTATCATTTTCCTGACACTTTCAATTGCATTAGCTCCCTCTAAAACCATTGCTACGATTGGTCCGAAGATCATTGCTTTTAAATTATTATTAAATATTTTTTCGCCATGTCTATCTTTAACATCTGCGTAATGCTGCGCAAATTGATTTTCATTAGGTTTAACCAGTTTCATCCCGACTATTTTAAAACCTGCTTTTTCAAATCGTGTGATAATCTCTCCGCAAAATTGCCTCTGCACACAATCCGGTTTTAATAAAATTAATGTTCTTTGAATCATTTTGTTTTTTTAGCATTTTGTATTAAATGTTAATGCAACATCAACGTTGATGCAGTACACGTCCATCCAATAAATACAGCTAAAGGCCGTACTTGAATTATAAATAGCAATTTTCACTGAAAAATGCTAATTTTAATATTTTGTTTTTGATTAAATTAATAAAAATAAAAAAATTTATTTCTTGAGGGTACGTTTAATCAGATGATTTGACCATTTTGTTGCATTCGGTTTTCGACCTAATTTAATTAGGTTTTTCTCGCATTTTTTAGAACAAAAATAGAAAATTTTCGCATCTTTCTTAACATACATCTTACCAGTGCCCGGTGTAATTTCTTGTCCGCAGAATGTACACTTAACCATTTTACTTGTTACCTCTTCCTCTTTTACCAACTGGCCTAGCTTCAAATTCTGTTTCTCTAAGCATAAGAGTGTCCCCTATACGCACCGGACCGCGAACATTGCGCCTCATTACTTTACCCTGATCTCTGCCTTCAAGAATCTTAACTCTAACTAATGTAACTTCTCCTCTTACGCCGCCTCTGCTGATAATTTCCTGCACTTCGCTGGCAACCCCTCTAGAAAATGATACACCGCTAGATTTTGTTTCTTGTTGATTTTCTTCAGCCATAATAAGTTTACTCCTTCATTGATATCAATTCAGCGATTAATTTTTTTGCATCGCCTTCACCAATCACTGCAACTGCAGTTGTAGCTACATGTAAACCTGCTGCCGCGCCCAACTCTTCCTTGCTTGCCACTACAAAACAAGGAATACCTTTCTCTTCTGCAAGAACCGGAATATGCATTATAATTTCAGGCGGATTTACATCTTTAGCAATAGCAACTAATTTAGCTTCGCCTCTTTCAAGTGCTTTAGTAACTTCGTTTGTGCCTTTTTTGATTTTGCCGCCGGTAGCTTTGGCTGTTTCAATAGCCCCAAATACCTGATCAGCAACTTCTTTACTTGCTTCAATTTTTGCCATTTTTATTTAGTCCTCCTATCATTGGATTTTTGAATTATGAGAGAATGTAATTTGTCTCCCTTATCCACCAGTTTAGGTTTCATCAAAGTTCATTGATATAAAACTAGAATGAATGATTGATTTATAAAAGTATCGGTTCTTAAGTGGCTAATGACTAGTTTATTACCTCACTTATTTAGGGGTCTCATACTTGCTAATGCCATATATTTTCTGACAATCCATACAATATAAACCATCCTCATACATAGGAAGTCCATCCGCATCAATTAACCCTTCCGACCAGTCTTTATCATAATTTGTTGTTGTAAATGCCACTTGATGTCTCTTAGGGCAATACCATTTTTCCAATTTTTCAATTTTTTTGTCGATTGTCATTTTAAAATTTAGAATTGTCTGGACTATATATAGATTATTATAATTAACTCTTATGATTTTAGATTAGCTCCGGATAATAATAAGTTTTAAATAAAGAATACTAATTTTATTGTGCATGAAAAAGATTATACTATTATTGATTTTAATTTTATTCGCCGGTTGTTCAACTTCTGAAGTTGTCAAGGATAATGAATTAGCAAAACAAATTATTATGCCAACTGCTACAGTTGAAATTCAGAAAAGAGAATTTGTTCCTTCTGTATTAGAAGTCTCAGTGGGTACAAAGGTTACATGGATTAACAAGGATTCATTTGGACACACAGTTAATTTTAGGAGTGCGACTGGTTTTACTCAGAATAATGGAATAGTCCCCATTGGTAAAAGTTATAGTGTTGTTTTCAATAAAGCGGGTTCATTTGAATATATTGACGCAGCACTGGCTTTTGTAGGGGTTATTATCGTCACTTAATATTACTAAAAAAAGATTAAACTCTATTCTCTAACCATTCATTCAATCTTTGCTTACTTCAAATACCAAAGAGGCACTAAATCTTCTTGATATTTTTTATGTTTTTTATTTTCTTTATCAGTATATTGAATTTTTGGAGGTTGACCGTTGCAAACACTCATACACATATTATCAATTTCTTTTGGGCTATCAATAAATTCTCGGATCCATCCTTGAAAGAATAAGGTTTTAGGTTCGAATTTACTTTCTTTATTATAATTATAATCTTGTTCAATAAGAAATAATTGTGCTAAATTTGAAATGATCTGTAAAGAATTTAAATAATGATTAAATTTTTCAGTTTTTAAAAGTTTAATCTCTTCATTTGGGTCTGCACCATAATATATATTATCAAAAATGGTAAGTAACTCTCTCTTTAGTTGAGTTTTAGAACGAGTCCTAAGATTTAAATCGATCATTAACCTTAAATGATTAGGTCTAAACTCTCTTTGTTCTTCTTTTAACCATATCTGAAAATTTTTATTAACATCATAAACGTTTTTTAGTTTTTTATTCAATTTCGACGGCCTATAAACATAAATTTCTACTCCTTCACTATCTTTACAAAGAAATACTTTCTCATCAAAACGCAATTTTTTTATTATTTCGAACATATCATTATATTTCATTATAAAATCTAAATAATTGTTACCTATATAAAAATTGCTAAAAACCTTTGATCATTAAACAAATACTCTTGTTCTAGAATGGCAAATAATATAAAGCAGTAAATTCCCTAAAATTATATGCTTAAAGAGTTATATTATGAAAGTGATGGATTAAAACTTCTTAAAGGAAATTGCCTTAATCTTCTCAAAAAAATTAATAAAGAATCAGTCACAACTATATTTGCTGACCCCCCATATAATTTATCTAATGATGGCATATCATGTCAAAATGGTAAAATGGTTTCTGTTAATAAAGGGACATGGGATAAATCTAAAGGATTTAACGAAGATTATCAATTCACATATGATTGGCTAAAACTTTGTAAAGAAGTTTTAGAACCAAATGGTACTATATGGGTATCTGGTACGCCACATAATATCTATCAAGTGGGTTTTGCTTTACAATCTTTGGGATTTAATATTCTTAATGAAATATCTTGGTATAAACCAAACGCCCCCCCTAATTTAAGTTGTAGATATTTTGCACACGCACATGAAACAATTCTTTGGGCTAAAAAAGATAAAAAAGCTAAACATAAATTTAATTATAAAGAAATGAAAGAATGGAATGATAAGATTACTCCTTCAGGAAAACAGATGAGAAGTTTATGGTGGATACCATTCACTCCTAAATCTGAAAAAACTTATGGTGTTCATCCAACACAAAAACCTATTGAATTATTAAAAAGAATTATTGCTTCTTCATCTGACAGGGGTAATTTAATTTTGGATCCATTTAATGGTTCAGGTACTACAGGGGTAGTTGCTAAAATTTTGGGTAGGCGGTATATTGGCATTGATATGGAAGATAAATATCTTAATATTACTAAAAAAAGATTAAACTCTATTCTCTAACTATTCATTCAACCCCTGCCTGCCTTAATATATACTTCCGAGTAGATAATCGGCCATTAATAGCCATATCATTTTGCCTTATTCTTTCATTAATAAGTTCAGGCGTA
>JAGVYF010000010.1 GCA_018303425.1 Candidatus Woesearchaeota archaeon
ACCCAAGAATCTTTGATTCTGGGCACAGAAATGGCTCAGCCATTTATTGTGTATTGACGGATAGTCCCCCTGCCGATTTTGACATTATATACTAATATACAGACAATGAACTTTCTGGACAACGCCTATATTAGGGGCTTTGCACAGTAATTCCTCTTATTCACGGAATATTTGTGCAGGATTCTCATTTGCACAAAAATTCAAATTTTGTGCGTGTTCTTCAAAGCTTTTTTATAGTGCATGCGATGATTTTGCATGCACAACTTATTCCCACATGCACGACGTAACCTACCAACTTAATAGCCATGGAATTTTTTTGTGCAAAACATCCATTAAATGTGCAGAAACTTTTAAATGTGTAAAGCCTATATTAGGGTTCATTCTAATAAAGTAATAGTATTAGGATTCATTGTAATTATTATTTAAAGAAAACCAAATATATCCAAATCCGGTGAGCAATTTACTCCCATTCATCCCTAAACTTGAATGTTAGGAATTTCGACTTATTTGATTTAAATAATCTTTAACTAATAAATTGCCGGCAGGTTCTGCCCATTTATCTAAAGAATAATAAATTTTTTCAACTTGGGGCCCCCAAGAATATTGACCTTGCTCCTTTCTAATCTCTTTAATTTTAAAAATCCCTAAATTGACCCCTTTCTTTAAATGATAATAAACAGAGCGCATAGTTACTCTTGGAAAAATGTTAGAATAAATCTTATAAATCTCATACGCATAACCATCACCTAAAAAATAAAGAATCTCAATTAAATTTTGGCGGATTACTGATTTAACTGGCCTGCCTCTCACTTCATTTTTGTTCATCATAACAAATAAATAAAAGAAGAATTATTTATAGATTTCGTTAATAGGAAAAAATGATTCACTCTCCAACTTTGTGATTCACTCATAACTGTCCAGTTCAATCACTCCAAGCTTCAAAATAATTTTAGAGATAATCAATTTTTGAAATAATCGCAAAAAATGCACATTACCCGCATCAAAAAATCTATAAATCGTTCAATGTCACAACATTAACTTCGGTTTCATACGGCTGAACCGTCGAATGCATTGCAACAATATGTGTAACAGGAATTTTTTCACTAACTCCTGCCAAAATTTTGTCAACTGCCCCGTCAAACACAACAGCATAAACAGCAGTGTTCAAACTTTTCAAAGTAGACATTAACTCTGAAACTGGAACTTTTCCCAAAATATTAAGTTCATTATCTAATATATATCCGCCCCGGGTGCCAATTAAAGTTTCAAGCATATCTTTGAACTTTAACCTTTCTTCAGGCTTTAACAAATTTTTTTGTCTTTCCATATTAGTCACTGGCTTTCTGACTTGAACCACGGGCCTTTGAATAACAGGTTTTTGCGCTATAGGTTGCATTCTTCTGGCATTAGCTGCACTATATGAATTATGCCTTGTACCTTCAATTGCAAGAATTTTTTCAACATCAAGTTTGCCTTGTTCAGCTGAAACTTTAGCTCTAATAGATTTATGTATCTCTTTTTTAGTTAATTCTTCAACTTCTTTGCCATCCGGCGCCCAAGTTACAAAATCAATATCTCCCACTGTAAAAAGTTCTTTAAGAATTAAATTACCGCCCCTGTCTCCATCTACAAACACAGTTAATATCTTTTTCCTAGATAAATCAATAATAGTTTCAGGTACAGATGTCCCATTCATTGCAATAACATTTTTAAAACCATGCTTAAGTAAATTTAATACGTCAGCTCTGCCTTCAACAACCAATAATTCGTCAGACTCATCAATTGCAGGACCGCAAGGTAGCCTCTCTTTACCATACTCCCCGATTTCAGTTATCCTAACGGAATGCGCAACTTCTTCAGCAATCTCTTGAGAATCTGGTAACACATTATCCATCATATTTTTCAATAATTGCTTAGCTCTTTCAATAACATAACTGCGTTTAGCAACTCTAACATCTTCAATATTAACAACCAGGATTTTTGCATTGCAAGGGCCAATACGTTGTATAATTTCTAAAGATGCGCCCACTATAGAAGTTTCGGCCTTATCTAATGAAGATGGAATTACAATATTACCGACAGTTTTACCGCTTCTAGTATCAACATTAACTTCAATCCTCCCGATTCTACCGGACCGTTGTAATTCTCTTAACTCTAAATCAGAACCTAGCAAACCCTCTGTCTGGCCAAAAATTGCACCAATAACGTCAGGTCTATCTACCACACCTTCAATGTTTATGGTTGCATTTACAATATATTTTGCTGATACTGGGCTTATTTTTCCCATTGGAATCTTCCTCCGGTCATTTTTAAATATAGAACAAGCTCTTAACAATACTAATCTATTTTTCATACACTGTTGCTACTTAAAGGATTCTTTGTGAAGTGTGTGAATATGAATTGAATGAACTTATTCTATTTTTATGAAAATCAAGCAGTACTTGATTATGAATAATATATGAAAATGTTGCCCGAAACACAAACTCCCAAGGATCATTGCTTGGTGCGCGAAATTAAAATTTCTTGCATCCTATTAAGGACTTTGCCGTAACTCCGTTGAGTACTCTCGTGACGGGCTGTATTGCATAAGAGTGTCTCTTTATCATTGATCAAAAGAGGACCCATTTACACAAGTCTTCTGTAATAAATAGGAACTATGGACCCTTTATAAAGGTTCTGGTAAAGATAAAGATATTTATATAACACATTTATAAACTAGAATTTATTTAAATATATCATGGTTAAAAAAACAAAAGAAATTTGGAAAACCTATCAGGGCGTATTTGACCAATTTACTAATAGAACTTTATTCAAATTAGCAAGCCAGGGTCATTTTTTAGAGTTAAAAAGTCCAATTTCAATAGGTAAAGAATCACATTTATTTACCGCTACAACAAATTCTGGCGAATTTGTAGCTATTAAAATCCACAGACTTGAAACTTCAGACTTTAATAGTATGTATAATTATATTAGAGTAGATCCAAGGTATAATTGGCTAAGAAAGCATCAAAGAAAAATTATTTTTGCATGGACACAAAGAGAATTTAGAAATTTATTATTAGCCAGAGAAGCAGGTGTTTCAATACCAAAACCTATTGCAGTCAAAGAAAACATCTTAATTATGGAATTCATCGGCAATAAAGAATCCGCGCCCCAATTAAAAAATCAATTTCCTAAAAAACCAAAACTGTTTTTAGATTTAATTATCAAAAACATGAAAAAAATGTATGAAGCAGATTTTGTACATGGCGATTTATCCGACTTTAACATTTTAAATTACAATGAAAAACCGGTTTTAATAGATTTTTCACAAGCTACAAACATGTCAGCCCCTAACGGAGAAGAACTTTTTGAAAGGGATATTAAAAATATTTCAAATTTTTTCAGTAAACAAGGTTTAAACATAACACCTTCTAAATTAAGAGAAAAAATAGTTAGAAAAACGTAAGTCTTTTAAAGCAAAGCAAAGCTTTCTAATTAAAGGTTACAGAAAGATGGAACAATACTCATACGATATTAAAATCCCGAAAGCTAGAATTGCTGTGTTAATTGGTAAATCTGGAGAGATTAAAAAAAAGCTCGAAGAAGAAACAAAAACAAAATTAAACATAGATTCCACTGAGGGGGATGTAGAGGTACAAGGTTCAGATGCAATTGGATTATTATCTGCTAAAGAAATTATCAAAGCTATTGGAAGGGGCTTCAACCCCGAAGTTGCATTATTATTATTAAAACCGGAGTATGTTTTAACAATACTAATTTTAAATGATTACGGAAAAAAAGTAAACATACAAAATAGGTTAAAAGGCAGAGTTATTGGCAAAGAAGGAAAAACACGAGAACTTATTGAAGAACACACTGAAACTAATGTCTCAATATATGGAAAAACAATTTCAATTATAGGGGAATCACAAAATGTAGCAATTGCAAGAAAAGCTATAGAATCCTTATTAACCGGAAGTCCGCATGCGCCAGTATACAAATGGTTAGAAAAAAAGAGGCGGGATTTGTTTGAGATGAAAATTAAAGAATCTCATTATAGAAAAGAATAATAAATTTAGCACTGTAAAAATCCTCAATAAAATTGAGCAATGGGAGATTATATAAAACAAGAGTTTACTCCTGCTATTAATTATGTCCATTATGATTTTATTTGCGGAACAGCCCATAGAATAGGATTTCTACAAAACCAAGAATTAAAAAAGTTTATAAATTAAAAATTATTAAAATAAAACATGGAACAACAAACCCTAACAGAACAGCCTTTACAAACTAATACTAAAGCTCATGAATTGGCAAAAAAACAGCGCGAGATAGGCGTTGCTGAATTCTTTGCAAAAAATCGGCACTTGCTTGGTTTTGATAATAAAAGAAAAGCATTAATGACAACAATCAAAGAAGCAGTTGACAATGCTTTAGACGCTTGTGAAGAAGCAAAAATATTCCCTGAAATAATTGTTGAAGTTATTGACATGGGTAATGATAGATTCAGAGTGATTGTTGAGGATAATGGTCCCGGAATTGTAAAAGCCCAAATTCCTAAAATTTTCGCTAAACTTCTATATGGTAGCAAGTTTCACACAATGAAACAAAGCAGAGGACAACAAGGAATAGGCATAAGTGCAGCTGTTATGTACGGACAATTAACAACTGGCAGACCTGCGAAAATTACAAGCACTATTGGTAAAGGGCACCCAAATAATTATGTTGAATTGATGTTAGACACTCAACGTAATGCTCCAAAAATACTAAAAGAAGAAGAAGTTGAATGGGAAAAAGAGCAGGGTACAAGAATTGAATTAGATCTTGAGGCAACATATCAAAAAGGAAACCAATCTATTGATGAATATTTAAAAGAAACCGCTATTACCAACCCGCATGCAACAATAATATATACAAACCCTAAAGCCGAACAAATCATTTTTGCAAGAGCAACCGAAGAGTATCCAAAAGAACCGGTTGAAATTAAACCTCACCCACACGGAGTGGAACTCGGTTTCATGCAAAAAATGTTGGAGATAACTGAATCAAAGACATTACAGGCATTTTTATCATCTGAATTTTCAAGAGTTGGTGTGGGCACAGCAAAAACTATTTGCGAAAATTCTGCGCTTTTGCCTAATACTAAACCTAAACAAATGTCAAGAGAAATGGTGGAAAAGTTAATGGAAGGAATTAAGAAAACTAAATTAATTGCTCCGCCAACAAACTGCATATCACCGATTGGCGCCGAAATATTAAAACGGGGTCTAAAAAAAGAGATTAGTGCAGAATTTTATATAACGACAACAAGACCCCCTGCAGTGTATAGGGGTAACCCTTTCCAAATTGAAGCCGGTATTGCATACGGGGGAAACCAGCCAACGGACAAGCCTATTAATATATTGAGATTTGCCAACAGAGTGCCATTATTATTCCAACAGTCTGCTGGAGCCATTTTTAAAGGAATAATATCAACAAACTGGAGACAATACGGCCTTAGCCAAAGTCAAAAATCATTACCAATTGGACCATGCACTATTGCAGTGCATATCGCATCAGTATGGGTGCCTTTCACTTCAGAAAGTAAAGAAGCAGTTGCGCATTATCCCGAAATATTAAAAGAAATAAAACTTGCATTGCAAGAATGCGGAAGACAACTTGCAAGTTATGTGCGAAAAAAGAAAAAATTAAAAGAACAAAAAGAAAGGGCAAACATATTTGAGCGTTACATAGGCATCGTATCGGAATCAATTGCAGAATTAGCAGATGAAAAAGTTGAAGAAATAACTGAGGCTTTTATGAAAATGATCCAAAAACCTGAATTGCAAGCTGAAATCAATCAACTAGATAAAGAAGATGAAAAATATCATTCAACTGGTTTCCATGAAGATGAACTTGATGATTACAATGAGGCAGGTACTGATGAGTAAATCAATAAAAGCATTAGAAGATTTAGGAAAAAATTTAGTTAAACAAATTAAAAAACAGGAAAATCCGACAATTGAATTCAACGTACGTTCATTATCAAATATTGAATTTAATAAAAGTGAAAAACGTCTTACTCTTGGTTCAAACATCTCAAAAAGGTCTTTCTTTAATGTAGGTCACGCTAAAAAATTTATGCAAACGTTAGAAGTTGCAAAAATTGCTAAACAATTATTAAAAATTCAAAAACACGCAAGTTTAAGAGATGTTTTCTATATGGTAAAACGTACTATTAAAGGCACAAGTACAAACATTGTAGATGAACAAAAAGAATCAGATAAATCATTAGAAGACTTAGAGATAATCACTGATTTTTCAAGAGAAGAATTAAATATTAACGCCAACAAGATGGGTTCAGTGGCAGGTAATGTGACTATCCTTGATAGGGGAGATACAATTAACTGGTCAAAATTAGGAAGTGGAGGTTGGTCAATTCCTTCTAATGTTGAAGATATCGAATTTAAAGAAGTCCAAGCAGAATATGTAATTTACATGGAAAAACAAGCAGTTTGGGAACGTCTCCATGAAGACAAATTTTGGAAAAAACAAAATTGTATCATTGTAACTTCACAAGGTCAAACAACTAGGGGCATTAGAAGATTGCTTCAAAGACTTGCAAGAGAGCATAAACTTCCAGTATATGTATTAGCAGATTTTGACCCATGGGGATTTTATATTTATTCAGTGCTTAAATTTGGTTCAATAAGTTTAGCACATATGTCAGATAAATTATCTGTGCCTGAAGCTAAATTTTTGGGTATTACTGCTGAAGACATTGAAGATTATGGACTGCAAAAACATTTCATTAAATTAAAAGATATTGATATAAGCCGCCTAAAACAAATGTCTGATTATCCGTGGTTTAAAGATAATAAACCCTGGCAAAAACAATTTGATAAGATGAAAAAATTCAAAGCAAAAGCAGAAATTCAAGCTATGAGTGCACGCGGTATTACATTTATTTCTGAAACATACCTCCCTGAAAAGATTAAGAAAAGAAATTTCTTGGATTAAATATCCAATTTATAAGGTAATCAAATTATGTGAAAGTCAAATAGGATTACCCCCATTGTTTTCTTCTTCAACAGGAATAAGATAAATTTTCTTAAGATACAATTCAACATATTTTATATTCCAAATTACGTTAAGAAAAGAATCTTCATCTTTCGTAACTAAAGTAAATGCTAAAACTTCCGAATCCAAAAAATATAAAAAAAGGCGGTACTGAGATTTGAACTCAGAATCACCGGGTTGCAGCCGATTGCCTTAACCAGATTTGGCTATACCGCCTTAGATGATTATTAAAAATTGAACGGACCTGGAGGGAATTTCAAAGCTAAGCTTCCCAATTGTTACAGCAAAGCTCTAACTATTCGAACCCTCGACTTACAGCTTAGAAGGCTGTCGCCCTATCCAGGCTAGGCTACAGGTCCATGATTAGTGAGATAAAAGTAGCATTTATAAAGGTTTTGAATAACTCAAGAGCGAATTTACTTTCTTAACCAAGCAATCTCATCTTTATCTAAATCTAACTCTGCAGAAATATTATTACAAAATTGTTTGTCTTTTTTCAAAATAATCTGTAAATAAGGCAAAACATCCTGCATAATTCTTTTAGTTGAGGTATGTGTTTTTATGGCAATCTTTTCAGCAATTGCCTTTTTTTTTGCATTACGCAAATTCGCCATCCACATTTTTAATATTCTGGATGTTGGTTTATAACCTGTAAATTTATACTTTTCATCTTTCGCAACTGCAACACCAGCAGTCATTAACGCATTTACATAAACAAGGTATCTCCAATGTTGCCATCTCCGGATTCTATGGTTAAAAATATCAGCTTTGCCTAACGCCATATACGCGCGATACAAATCCTCGGATTTAGTATATTCTTTACCAAGATTATAATCAACCCACATTCGCGCCGTATCTAAATCCTCATCAACATTATCAAAAGCAGTTATTGCAATTTTCGGGTCAGTAGTCTTAAAAACTTTCACTAAAGCCTGCGGCATTGTTTCAGTTTGTTTTCTACCCTCAAGTTCTTCCAGCCCTTTTCTATCAAAAGTCTTATCCAGACAACTTAACAATTGTAAATCAACGATAGAACCCCGTAAATCTCCACCAGCTCTGCGCGCCAAAGATTTTAAGTCTTGTTCTTCATAAACAATATTTTCTTTTTCACAAATTTTAGCTAAATATCCATAAATATCATTATATTTCAAAGCATCAAACTCTACAATGACAGAAACTTTTCTAAGCGCTGAAAACTTTTTATCATAAGGATTATTAGAAGTCATTATAATTGGAAATGAACTTTGATTTACAATATCAACAATTGCAGTTGCTCCGCCCCTATCTTTCGTACCAGATAATCCATCTATCTCATCAACTAATATCAGTTTGCTTCTTGCAAAAAGGCTCATTTGCTTAGATGCCGAACCAATAATTGAAGAAATTGCATCTTTATTTCTGCAATCTGAGGCGTTAATCTCAATAACTTCAAGACCAATTTCGCCAGCTACGGCATAAACACTGCAAGTTTTTCCGCAACCTGGCGGACCATATAAAATCATGGCCTTCTTCCGGGCATTTTTATAATTCAAAATAAAATGTTTCAGACTAACAACTGCCTTCTCTTGCCCAATTATTTCGCCAGAATTCTTTGGCTCGTATTTTTTAGTCCATGCTTGTGTCATAAATAAATCCATTTTTCATAATTTTATAACTTTCACATTAAGTGAACTTAAACTAAGCCATACTAAACCTACTAAACCCATAACCTTTTTAAATACTATTATTATACTGATATCCATGGAGTTACCTCAAAGATACGAGCCAAATAAAGAAGAACCTAAATTACAAAAATATTGGGAAGATACGCAAATTTACAGATTTGATCCTGATTCAAACAAACCAATTTATTCTATTGACACCCCACCGCCAACAGTATCCGGAAAAATGCACATGGGCCACGCATTTAGTTATTCTCAACAAGACTTTATTGCAAGATACAAAAGAATGCAGGGATACAATGTTCTGCAACCTTTCGGTACTGATGACAATGGATTACCGACTAAACTTCTTATTGAAAAATTAAAAAGTGTTAAAGCAAATGAAATGGATAGAAAAAGTTTCACAAAACTTTGCCTCGATACATTAAATACCGAACTTAAGCCGCGATACATTGAAGACTGGAAAAGATTAGGTATAAGTTGCGATTTCAACATTAAATATTCGACGATTGACCCTCACTGTATTAAAATATCACAAAAATCTTTCATTGATTTATATAAAAAAGGCAGACAATACAAAACAGAAGCCCCTGCAATGTACTGCCCGGGCTGTCAAACTGCAATTTCCCAGGTTGAACTTGAAGATAAAGAATTAGATTCATTTTTTAATGATATTGTATTCAAAATAGACGGCAAAGAATTAATCATATCTACAACGAGACCTGAATTATTACCTGCGTGTGTCGCAGTATTTTATCACCCGGAAGATAAAAGATATCAGCACCTTAATGGAAAAACTGCAAAAGTTCCATTATTTGAAATCAATGTACCAGTCTTGGCTGACGAACGCGCAGACCCGGAAAAAGGCACTGGTATCGTTATGTGTTGTACATTTGGCGACCAGACCGATATGGAATGGCAAAAAGCCCATCAATTACCTATTAAAGAAGCGATAGGTAAAGATGGAAAATTAACAAGATTAGCCCAGAAATATGAAGGTATGAAAATTATAGATGCCCGTAAGCAAATCATTGAAGATATGAGAAATCAAGGCTTATTAAAATCACAAAAATCGATTAAGCATGCCGTTAACGTACACGACCGATGCGGTACTCCAATTGAATTTATACATTCAAAACAATGGTTTATCAAATATCTCGATTTAAAAGATCAAATGTTTAACTGGGGCAACGAATTAGAATGGCACCCTGAATTTATGAAAAATAGGTATGATAACTGGGTAAACGGCCTAGCTTGGGACTGGTGTATTTCAAGACAAATTCCTTTTGGAATTCCTTTTCCTCTTTGGTATTGTAAACAATGCGGCGAAATAATCCTTGCAACTGAAGAACAATTGCCGACTGATCCAACGGAGGTTAACCCCCCGGTTGATAAATGCCCAAAATGCAAATCAACAAAATTTATCCCTGAACAAGACGTAATCAGCACATGGGCAACTTCTTCGTTAACACCAACAATTGTTAAAGAATTATTCAAAGGCAAAAAAGTATATGAAGAATTAATTAGCACCCCAATGGACTTAAGGCCGCAAGCGCACGATATAATTTCGTTTTGGTTATTTAACACAGTTGTAAAAAGTCATATGCATTATGAAATGAAACCATGGCATCATT
The DNA here is from genome assembly GCA_018303425.1 of Candidatus Woesearchaeota archaeon. Classification (NCBI taxonomy): domain Archaea; kingdom Nanobdellati; phylum Candidatus Woesearchaeota; species Candidatus Woesearchaeota archaeon. The sequence continues at coordinate 10,337 of JAGVYF010000010.1, forward strand.
GCATGATAAGCGGATGGATGCTGGACTCTAAAGGAAAAAAAATGTCAAAATCAAAAGGCAACATTATTGAACCATATGTTATGATAGAAAAGTATTCAGCTGACGCTTTAAGGTACATGTCCGGCAGTGCAAAGCTAGGTTCAGATCTGCCATTTCCTGAAAAAGATGTAATCTCAGGTCAAAAAACCGTAAACAAAATATTTAACGCGTCAAAGTTCTCAATCACGCGCCTTGAAAAATATCAACTTGATAGGCCTGCAAAATTAGAAGTGATGGATAGATGGTTATTAACAAAACTACACAAAGTAATCCAAACTAGCACAGATTATTTTGACAACTATGCCTTCTTTAAACCTAAAGCAGATACCGACAGATTTTTTTGGCAAATGCTATGCGACAATTATTTAGAAATTGCAAAAGATAGACTTTACAATCCGGAACTAAGAGGCATTGAAGAAATGAAAAGCGCCCAATTTGCGCTGTATCATTCATTGTTAAACACTTTAAAACTTTACGCCCCTTTCTTACCGCACGTTACAGAGTTTGTATATCAATCATACTTCAAACAAAAAGAAAATATTAAAAGTATACATATAAGTAAATGGCCAGAGTTCAATAAAGATTTAATTGATGATAAGGCTGAACTTGCTGGGGACATTGCAATTGATATGATTAGCGCAGTTAGGAAATTCAAAGCGCAAAATAACCTGTCAATGAAAACAGAATTAAAAAGCGTAGTTATTAATTGTGAACAAGCCGAACATGAGTCATTAATTTTAAGCATTTCAGAAGACCTTAAATCAGTAACAAAGGCAAGTGCAATAACTTTCGGCAAACTTGAAAAAGAAATGATTGCATGTGATAATTTTCCAATCAGGCTAAACATCCAAAAATAAAATCCCGTTCGAAGCAAAGCATAAGGTATTAAACCCATGAAAAATAAAATTAAGTTATAATAATTCTATGCATTGAATCGTAAAAAGCTTGTTTAGATTTAGATTCATCCGGACTTAAACTTCTTTTAAAATCTTTTAGGCAATAACCGCAATAGGTCGATGATTCATACTGCGGAATTGAAGGATACCACGGAAATTCAATAATTTCCTTATGCCCTTCATGTTCACATTCCTCTCTCCTTTGAGAAAACAATCTCATAACATTTTCAAGCTTATCTGAATAAAGCACTAAATCATCTAAAAAAGTTTTGTTGTAAATATCCCGTGCCATTTTCAATCCCTCTTAACTTTTACACCATCTTGAATATCTTCTATAATATATCCTTTCAACTTAATTTTATCACGCAATTTATCCGATTTTGCCCAATCTTTATCTTTTCTAGCTTGTTCACGTTCCTCAACAAGTTTCATTATATCAGAAGGCACAAAATCGGCTTCCAATGCATCCAAACCTAACCCCAAAACTTGATCAAAATCATAAACTAGTTCAAGTTTTTCTTTAAAACCTAATTCTTTATCACGCAACACTGCCCAAAGCACAGACAAAGCCAAAGGCATGTTTAAATCATCCTCAACCGCATTATGAAATTCCTCTTCATATTTTTTTTTTATTTTGCTAATATCATTTTCAATGGGGCTTAAATTATTTTTATCTTTCAACTCAAGGACAATATTTTGTAACCTTTCAAATGTGTTTTTTGCATTTTCTAAAGCTTCTATCGAAAAAGCAAGCTGTTTTCGGTATTGGGTATTCAAACAAAGATACCTATAATCAAGAGCCTTAAAACCTTGCTCTTCCAATTCAGAAATTGTAAAAAGTCCACCTTTGCTTTTACTAACTTTTTCTCCTTTGAAAGTTAAAAATGCCCCGTGCAGCCAATATCTAACCCAGGGTTTTTTACCATAACATGCTTCTGATTGCGCAATTTCATTAGTATGGTGAACAGCAACATGATCTTCTCCCCCTGTATGAATATCAAACTGTTGACCTAAATACTTAGAGGCCATTGCAGAACATTCAATATGCCATCCCGGAAAACCTTTTCTGCCAAAAGCCTCCCACTCTTGCTGCCTTTCTCCTAATTTTTCAGAAAATTTCCATAACGCAAAATCAGTTTTATTCTTCTTTTCACCCATTTCAACACGCTTACCTGCTTCTAAACCTGAAATATCCAGCTTGGCTAACACCCCGTAATTTGAAAACTTGGAAGTATCAAAATAAATACCATCGGATGTTTCATATGTAAACCCTTTTTTTGATAAACATTTAATCATTTTAATTTGTTCTTCAATATGCTCAGTCGCTTTACACCATATGTTTGGAAAAATAATATTTAACTTTTCTAAATCCGCTTTGAAAACTGCCAAATAATACTCAGCAATCTCTTTTGCAGTTCTGCCTTCCTTAATAGCTGCTTTTTCAATTTTATCTTCTCCGGAATCTGCATCCGAAGTTAAATGGCCAACATCAGTAACATTCATTACATGCTTAACATTAAAATTTTCATAACTCAGAACACGTTTCAAAATATCATTAAAAATATAAGTACGTAAATTACCAATATGCTGATACCAATAAACTGTTGGACCGCAACTGTAGAAACCGACTTCATCTTCTTTCAAAGATTCAAACTTTTCCTTTTTCCTTGTTAATGTATTATAAAATCTAAGCATTTATCTACTTTCCATAGCAATTTGTAATTCACCAAAATCTTTCTTTGCTTCACTAGGTTCGCCAAGTTTTGCAAATTCAACGAGAATATCTTTATATTCCTTATCAATTTCCTCAGGAGAGGAAATTCCTTTTTCAATTTTTTTTCTTAACAATTCAATTCTCCTTCTTAAATACATTATTTCCCTTTTTCGTTGAGTTTCTTTATCTGGTTTTTCGTACGGCATAAATGGCATTTCACTCACTCCTTCTTACACATAATCATATAATGATCTTTTTCATAGGGTTCTAAATTTTTATAATCCTGTATCTTTAAATATTTTTCTAAAGCCGTTTTCACTGTTTCAAATACATCAGATGGATTAGCGCTTACATCAATACTGCGACATTTAACAGCCAATAATCCTATTCCGCCATTTTTTAAAAAAAGATTTACATTTTTCAAAAAAATTTCAACCTGATTCTTTTGCGCAATATCCTGATAAACAACATCGACACCAGATACACGCTTAAAATATGATAATGGTTTATTAGCATCTGCTAAAATTGGCGCAATATTGCCTTCTTTTTTAGATACTTCAATTAGTGCTTGGATTACATATGGAGAAATTTCAACTGCAAATACAAAACCTGTTCGCGCTGCAATATATGACGGAGTATAACCATGAGACGCGCCCAAATATAATACAACATCTTTCCAATTAAATTTAACTTTTAAACCATTTTTCTCAGCAGCAACTAACTTACTGCGACAGGGCTCATACAACTTTTTCATTTAACTCCCTCCTAAGCTTATCTCCAATAAACTGCCCTTTAAAAAAATCAACCTTTGCAGCAATTGCTATCTTATCCGCTAACAACCTGGCCGTTCTTCCTTTATTAGACGAACCTTGGACAAGCTGATGATGAAAAATCACGCCATATTTGGGAGATTTTCTTTCAGGCGATGTTAAAAATTTAAAAAATGCTGACTCTGCGCCTAATATTTGAATCTTGCGCGCCGCCATCTGAGATAATTTTTTTAAAGAGCCGGCAATTTTCAATAAATGACTTGCCGTATAAAAATCAGCAACTGCAAATAAATTAGGACAATGTTTTTCCATTAACCTTTCTAAATATGATTCTTTCTCAAAAATTGCTTCTTCCAAATCAACGCACAATTTTTTATCTTTAATAGGATTCTTTGCTTTATATAAATTATCAAGTTGTTTTACAGTTTCGCGTATAAAATAATCATTGTCTGCAGAAGCATCTAAATCTTTGGCAGTAATCAATAAATTTGCGCATGCAAAACCATTGAAAAAATCTTTTTTCTTAAAAGAATGCAAAACTTCTTTATATGAACAAATATTAATTTTATCAATAATAATTCTACCTTTTTTCTTGCTGAATCTAAATTTCGGCGTAAAATTAAACTTCCCTAAAACATTCTCAAAACTATATGTTGTCATGGTTAAACAAAACGCCATAACCTTTTTAAACCTAACTAATAAATATATGTTATGCTATTCACATTCCAAGAAATTATTGACATTGCAATTATGACTGCAATAACTGGATACATATTCAAGGATTTATTTGCTAAAAGACCAAATCCTGGAAATTACAACCCATTAAAACCTATCAAAAGCAATAATCATTTCTGGTTCGCGGCAGTTGCAGTCGGTTCTTCAATTATCTTGCATGAATTAGGACACAAGTTTATTGCGATTTACCTCGGTTTAGAAGCAACATTCCATGCAGCATACAGTTTCTTAATATTAGGATTATTATTAAAACTAATGAATTTCAGCTTAATTTTCTTAGTGCCTGCTTATGTAAGTCACCCTGCCACAACTCCAATTAACAGCGCAATGATTGCATTTGCCGGACCTGCAACAAACGGATTAATATGGTTAATAACGGGATTAGCAATAAATAAAAACTGGATACAAAAAAAATATTTATCACTTGCATATGCAACCAAATATATAAATGGGTTTTTATTCATTGTAAACATGATACCATTTCCCGGAATTGATGGGTACTGGATATTTAAAGGCCTATCCCAGACTTTATAAATTAAAACCAATCAATTTATAAACAAACTTTATTTTTCAAATACCAATCATGATAAAAAATATTTATGAAAAACATTACAAAGTATTATTAGTAATTCCTATATTGATTCTAGTTCTTGCAATGTTCCAGATCGGAATTCAGTATTTTCAAACAGGCGACTTCCTAAATAAAGGAGTTTCACTCAAAGGCGGAGTAACTGTCAATATCTTGGACTCGAAAATAAATAATGATTTAATTGAAAAAAATTTAAAAATCAATTTTCCAAACTCTGATATTGAAATAAAAAGTTTATCACAAGCCGGAGAAAAAACCGGTTTAGTTTTAAAAATAGATTTAGATGTCAATAATGACAAAGATATTCTTAAATTTAAACACCTAATAATAGATACAGCCCCTAATTTAACACTGGATGATATCGAAGATAACATTCAAACTATTAGTCCAAGCCTGGGAAACAGTTTTTTTAAAACCACTTTCAAATCATTAATAATGGCATTTATTTTTATGGCAATTATAGTATTTTATTATTTTAGAACCATTATACCTAGTTTAAATGTTATTTTAGCTGCATTTTCAGATATAATTGTAACATTAGCAATCGTAAATTTAATGGGGATAAAAATTTCAACTGCTGGTATTGCCGCATTTTTAATGCTTATTGGTTACTCTGTGGATACCGATATTTTATTGGCAACGAAAGTATTGAAAACTAAAAAAGGCACTGTGCTTGATCGAGTTTATGCCGCTATGAAAACAGGTTTAATGATGAGTTCAACCACATTCATAGCAGTATTAATTGCGCTTTACTTCACAATCTCATTAGAGATTAAACAAATAATGTCTATCTTGTTAATTGGACTAATAATAGACTTAATAATGACATGGATACAAAATGCGGGGATACTAAGAATATATATGGAAACTAAAACTATAAACACAGAAACTAAAAACAATGATCAAATTTAAACCGATTTTCAAAAACATAAGAGTATTGGTGCTTTTAATATTTTTAATACTGGCAATTGTATCGATAAATCCAAATCCTTGGAGAGAAGGAGTTGCCATAAGGACAATTGCAACTAATAGTTCTGCAAATTTAGCTGGCATGATTAATCCAAATCCAACACTGCCCCCAATGGCAAAAGAAAGGATTATTGAAATTAATGATAAACCAATATCAAACATAATAGATTACCATAATCTTGTCGATAACTTAGAAATTAACTCAACATTAAAAATTGCAACCGACAAAAAATTATACTATTTGGTTATACGGCCTAAAACTGAAACAATTGTATTTGATGAGTTGATACCGAAAGAAATCATTGAAAAAATAATTGACCCTAAAAGTAATGAAACTATAAATGTAACAAAAACCGTCATGGTCAACAAGACTGTTACAAATATTCTAGGTCCGGAAGAAATAGGTCTAGAAATTTATAATGCTCCAACTAGCAATATAAGAAAAGGCCTTGATTTACAAGGAGGAACTAGAGTATTGCTAGAACCTGAAGAACAAATAAGTAATGATGAAATGACACAGCTTTTAGAAAGTATGAAACAAAGGCTAAACGTTTATGGCTTAAGCGATATCACCGTAACACAGGCTAGCAATCTGCCGGTTTATTTGGGTGGTTCAGGCAAACAATATGTGTTGATAGAAATTGCAGGGGCTTCTAAACAAGAAGTTACAGAGTTACTATCTAAACAGGGGAAATTCGAAGCAAAAATCGGTGAAAAAATCGTATTTATCGGGGGCAAAGATATTACATATGTCTGTAAAGATGCAACTTGTTCAGGAATTGATCCTCAGGCAGGATGCCAGCCTAACGGAAATACATGGACATGCAGATTTAGATTCAGTATAGCTTTAACTCCTGAAGCCGCGGCTAGACAAGCAGACATTACGCAAAAACTAGATGTAATTTCAGAGAATGGCCAAGAATATTTATCAGAAAAACTTACGCTCTATTTAGATAATAATCAGGTAGACGAATTAAGAATTGGCGCAGATTTAAAAGGCAGAGAGGCAACAGATATCCAAATATCTGGTTCTGGTTCAGGCACAATACAACAAGAAGCAATGTTTAATTCTCTTGATCAGATGAAAAAACTACAAACGGTTTTACAAACAGGAAGTTTGCCAATAAAACTAAACATTGCAAATATTGAAACAATATCTCCGACACTTGGCGAAGAATTTGTTGAAAATTCATTACTGATAGGATTTCTTGCAATATTAGGAATAGGCAGTAATATTTTATTAAGATATAGAAATTTAAAGATTGCAATACCAATGACTTTAACGGTAATATCTGAAATAATTCTATTGCTGGGATTAGCATCATTAATAGGCTGGAACTTAGACCTTGCAGCAATTGCAGGTATAATCATTGCAGTAGGAACTGGTGTAGACAATCTAATAGTTATCACAGACGAAGTTCTCACAGGCGATATTAAAGAAATATATAATTGGAAAGAACGGATTAAACAAGGATTTAATATAATAATGGGTGCATATTCTACAACAGTTGTAGCAATGATTCCGCTAGTATTTGCAGGCGCAGGTCTGCTTAAAGGATTTGCAATTACAACAATACTTGGCGCATCATTTGGAGTATTTATCGCAAGACCTGCTTACGCCGCAATAATTGAAATAATTCTTAAAGAATAAATAACTTAAAAATTCAATTAAATAATAATAAATCTATTTCTTACGAAATTCATAATATGGTATGTTTATGACTAGATTCATAATAGGGTATCCACTCATGTTGAAGTCTTGTAACTCCTTTCTTTGGACCTTTCGGATTAATCCAAACATCAACAATACCAAAACCCATATGAGCAGGCAATTTTTTCCCCCTCATAAAACTTGATTGACCGCATAAAGTGCCACTTTCAAAAGCATGGACATTTCGGGTAAACATATACATAGCTTTATGATAATGTCCTTGATGAACAATCGCAGGTTTCTCTCCGCCTGAAAAAGATTCAACTAATTTTTGTAACTTATAACTGATCGCATAAGCTGACCCATCGTTAGGATGAAATAATTTTAAGATTATACCGGGCGCAAGCTCTAAATCCCCTTCATCCTGTCCCAAATGTTTAAAAAGCATTACCCTCTTTTCTAAATCAGCGCCAACTATAGCCCCACCATCATTTTTTTTAAAATACCACTGATCATGGTTTCCATCAATGCCAAAAACCTTAACTGGTAATTGATTATAAAGTTCTGCAGCATATTCCATTTGTTGCTGATACCCCATTTGATTAAGTTCATAAATATGTCCAGGTCTGCCGCTCATGCCCTCTAAATGATCCCCCGTATCAACTATAAATTGAACACTTGCACTTTTAAAAGTTCGCACCATTAAATCCCATAAATCTTCATGAAATTTTTTATGGCCTATATGCGCATCAGAAAAATAACCATATCTTATCTTTTTAACATTGGTCCCAAAATCTAATTTTTCAACTTGTGAAGGTTTATAACGGCCCGATTTTAAAATTGCTTCCAATTCAGCAGGGCTCATATTATGTTTATGAAGTAACTTCTCTAACCTTTTTAAATCTTGATCACTTGCACCAACTATTGACCCCGCAGTTATTTCTTCAGAATTTTTTTGTTTATCAGATTTTTTTGCCATTCAAATTTCACCTGCTAAATTATGGATTTCCTTTCTTTAAATAATTTGTGTATCCGAAAAAAATATATTTTAAGCTTCACTTAATTTAACCGTTGATTATCCCATGTAATCAACCTAGTTTTATTCAAGCATTATTTTAATCTAGTTTCTGATTTTTCTGTTCAAGACGTTTGTCAACTACATCTCTTATATGTTGTAATATAAAATCAGGCCTGCTTCTAAAACTATTTGATTCATCTGCGACTATCTCATCTATTTTGTCAACCAATGGTTTGGGTAATGGTACGTTTACATATAACATATTACACCTTTGCCAAATTATTAAGCCCTTTAAATGATAGATAATGCACACCTACTATACACCTAATTTTAGCTATCATTATTTTTATTTATGTATTAAGATGTATATTAACTTTTCCATTAGAGGGCGCTGTCCAGAAATTCATTGTCTGTATATTAGTATATAATTTGAAACATAAAGTAACCAAGAACGTTCTTGCAGTTATACTTAAAGAAGATACTAATTGACAATGAAACGACTCTGGACAGCGCCCATTAGAGAGATATAAACGTGTCATTAATGCGATTTAGAATAATTTTGATCAAGATTAAAAATTTTATTCAATAATTCAACTGCTTTTTTTCCATCTGCCTTACCCTTCAATTTTGCCATAACTTTGCCAATCAATGCGTTAAAAGGCAGTCCTTTATTTTTAGAAACAATTTGTTTGATGCAATCTTCCAGCATATTATCATCCATTAATTTAAAATTATCAATCACTTGATTAACTGGTTTATTTTTAGAAAGAATTTCTAATATGGAATCTTTAGCAATTTTTCCGCTATCAAGCGCACTAAATAAAATATTAAAGTCTTCATCTGATGGGCCAATATCAACAGCATACACATGCTTAACGGCTTTTTCACTTTTGAGGTAAGTCTCTGCAATAAATGCCGGTTTTATATTTTTAAATTCGCCACAAAACTTTTCAAACGGTAAAAATTGTTCAGATTTAGCAACAAGTTGCGCCAAATCTTTACTTAATCCAAACTCTTTTTCATATCTTAATGATTTTTCACTTATCAATTCAGGCAACTTTATCCCTAATAAATCTGGAACAACGGGTAATATATCAGTCTCAGGATACATTCTGGCAGCCCCGGGCATTAAACGCATAAAGCTTGTTGTTGCGTCAGTATTAACCTTTCGCACCTGTTTAATTACGCCTTTGGGCAATAGTTTAACTCTGTCAATTACGCCATATAAAGCACGATTGCTTTTATCAGGTAAATCCGCAACAATAACAAAAGCGTCTCCATCTTTATATTCTAACATATTTTTAATATTTTCTACATCAGTATCAGTTATACCATATTTAGGAAGTTCGTCTGAATGAAATATTCCTCCGACGCCCCCCCTTGCTTTGGCCCAATCCGATACTTCTGTACCTAACCTTCGGCCAGGCTGGATTTCTTGGCCTAAAAAACCATGTAAACCTTCTAATTTAATTCCCAGAACCACTCCGACTTTTTCTAAAGCATTTTTAATTACCTTCGAATCCGAACCAATAAACAGTTTAGATAAATCATAAATCTCACTAACTCTAATTTTTTGTGGAACTTTTTTAGAAATATCAATTAAACTTTTTTGTCTTATAACTTCATATTCAACAATTTTTGGAATCATTCTCAAATCTTGTACGCCCTTAATTTCAACCCTATCAGCTCCAGCAATATTAATATTAATATCTTGCCTAATTGTACCAAGCCCACGTTTAGCTTTACCTGTGCTGCGCAAAATCATTCCGATATATGCTGCAACTTCCCTGCATTGTTCGGGAGTATAAATCTCTGGCGCAGTAGACAATTCAATTAATGGAATCCCCAATCGGTCTAAACGCCAGGTTACAATATCAGGTGTACTTTCAACTTCCTTAGCTGCTTCTTCTTCAAGCAATATTGTTGGAACTCCGACATCCCCGAAATCAAAATGCAATTTACCTTCAACTGCCACTAAACCAGTTCTCTGAAACCCAGCTGTAACTGATCCATTCGCAATAGTTTTTCTCATAAACTCAATTCTATCAGAAACTTTCGCATTTAACATTTTAGCAACTTGTAAAACTATTTCCAAGGCTTCTAAATTTAACGCGCCCGGAGGTTCTTCATCAAGCTCAACTAGGCAATTTGTATCAGAATATCCTTCATATATAAAGCTTAAACCTTTTTCCTTTTCCATTACAGCTGCAATATCAACTGAACCGGTTTCACCTGCAGATGCGCGTATTTTTCGTTTAAATATTATATCTGGTTTATCATCTCTCAAATCCGAAGGACAATTACAAAATAATTTATGAGTATCTAACTGCTGGTGAATCTCAAGACCAATTTTCAACCCCAATTTTATATAATCAAGTTCCATTTTTTTTATAAAGATAGCTTTTAGGATTAATCCTATCAGTAATCTCTCCTCTCAAATTTTGAGTTATCAAAGTTTTAGTTTCATCTTTTGAATAATTGGATAATAACCATGCTAATTTTATAAAACTTGTTTCAGGAGTCATATCTGAAAAATTGCCGAGTACACCCATTTGTTGAGCCTTTCTTTGATCAGAATAAACATTCATAACAATTCTGCCATTAATTGCCTGTGGCGCTTCTACAACAATTACACCATTTTTAATTAACTCTTCAATTGCACAAAATATTTTACCAGATTCTTTGGTTGATTCATCAATCTCAGTAATAGGCAGACAACCTAAGCCGGTTGCTTCAATAACTAAACCTTCGTAATTTTTATAGAACAAAAATTGGTCTGCATACATATTGGTATGTTGCTTCATTAACGCAACTTTAATATCTTTTTTGATAAGCTTAATTTTAAGTTGATTTTTTCCGGCAATTTTATAATTATTCAGTAAATATTTGATATGTTTGTCTCCATAAGAAACTTCTGCCCATGGCAAAGTATTGATAGGCCTAAAAGCATCTCTTCGTGATGTATGGAACTTTCGTGTTTTTGTTGCCGGAAGTATGTGACAAAAATCATCATCGGTATTAGCATGCATACATATTCCAACTTCCCCAAAATCTGAGTGTACAATAAAATAAACTGCATTTATCAAGTTCATATATGCGTCTGAACTGCCCCGATCAGAACTGCGTTGCGCGCCAACAAGTATTACCGGTGAAGCTAAACCTTCCAAAATAAATGATAAAGCCGCTGAAGTATAATGCATAGTATCTGTGCCCTGCGTTACTATCACTCCTTTAACACCACGATCTAACTCTTTTTTTACTTCTTTAGCAATCAGGTTATAATGAGAAAATCGCATGTCCTGTGACCACATATTTTCAATTAATCGGCTGTTAATATTAGCATAATTTTTGAGTTCTGGAAACATTGCAAGAATTTCTTTAGGCGTGAATCTTGAAACTGTACCTCCTGTTTTATAATCAACTTTAGAAGCAATGGTTCCACCGGTATGTAAAATTGTAATTTTAGGTAAAGAATCGTCTTGTTCATTTTTTTCAGATATAACTTCAATAATGGATTTACTTTTTTCGATTAACTCAATTTTAGAAATATTTTTCTTAAGAATGTCCAAATTATATCCGTTATCAAGCTTTATAATTTCATAATTTTCATCTGATGAGGGCATAGAAATTCCTTCAAATTCTTTATCTTTTGTCTTTATTTTTATTCTATCAGATATATTAAATTTCATTGTCTAGAAAATAGATTAGTCATTTATAAATGTTGTCTCTTGTCATGATACTTTATTAAAATTAAATTTTACTAAGGACCTCACTACCTTTCCATGTAAGATATAAATAACACCAAAGTCAAATATATCTATAATCTTAAAAATACACGCTAAAACTGATACTAACCGATACACAAATTCTTTTTTAAAATAAAAACGATATAACCTCGCCTATCCCACCATTTGCTTCGCTCATTCCACAGCAAGCTGTGGGGTATTACGGCGAGGTAAATTCAAAAATAGTTAAT
>JAGVYF010000011.1 GCA_018303425.1 Candidatus Woesearchaeota archaeon
TAATAAAAAGATAATAATCCGGTTGTCCCTGTTTTTTTGGAGTTATCATTTTTTAAATATCGAAATTCCACTTATTTAAATCGTTTTTATCAGTTACCCAGTTACAGTGAGCATATCATTATTATATCCCTAATATTGAAGTTTGTATAGTTCTTCTATACAGGGGTATAAACCAGTTATATATAAATAATTATTCAGTTCAGCATAGTTATTGTTTAATATATCATTAATATGTTATTAATATTAGCAAATAGTGATTTTTATTGCGCAGTATCTGTATTGCTTATTTACTTTTCATGACCCAAACACCGTCCCAGTTTGGATCTGGCGGATTTTTTAAAAATTCTTCGCAGCGGGATATAAACACTTTAGATGGACCATCTTCGCCATGCTTCTTAAAAATATTCAGAGCAGAATCAAATTTTTTCTGCTGATAAAGTTCAAAACCTTTTTCGAAATCTAAAATAAGCGCACTTTTTTCATTACCAAAAGAAACTAACTCATAAATTGTTATAGGTTCATTTTTGCCCTTAACCCTAACCATATCAAGTTTACGCGTCACAAAATTATTTTTAATTAATTTTTGCGTGAACTGGCTAATTATAATGTGAGTGCAATACTCTTTATTGGTGCCTTCTAATCTTGAACCCAAATTAACAGTATCACCCATCGCAGTATAATCAAACCTGTCGTATGAACCCATATTTCCTACAACAGCGAAGCCAGTATTTAAACCAATGCCGATGTCAAAAGTTGGCAAGCTTTGTGATTCCCATTCAGACTGCAATTGTTTTAATTCAGACATCATCTTTATCGAACTTGCGCAAGCTTTAACCGCATGATCTTTATCATTTAACGGTGCGCCCCAAAAAGCCATTATTGCGTCGCCCATATATTTATCAACAGTGCCGCCGTTTTTCATAATAATAGTTGTCATCCTTGTTAAGTATTCATTAAGCGAATGCACTAATTGTTCCGGTGTTAATTTTTCGGAAAAAGGCGTAAATCCGCGGATGTCAGAAAAAAAGATAGTAATTTCTTTTTTTTCTCCGCCAAGCCGGAGTTTGTCCGGGTTTTTTAATATTTCTGCAATAACATCCGATGACACATATTTACCGAAAGCATTTAATATTTCTTTTTTATGTTTTTTATGATTCAAATAAGAATAACATAATGAACTAAAATAAGACAACCATATACTAAATAGAGGGTATAAAATATTTAATATCGAATTTTTATTGAAATATGAAATTACAAAAAACAAATAAATAATGTTCATAATTACCGAAACAATAAAACCAATTCTAAAACTTATTAAGTAACAAACCAGGGTAATAATTAAACCATTTATTAATATTATAAAAAACAAACTAAACCAATTTTGTTTTTCCAATTGGCTTCCTAAAATCATAGTTTGGATAATGTTAGCGTGCACTTCCACTCCCGGCATAGCTTTGCCTGAAGACGTAGGCACAAAATAATCATCATGCATATCCGGCGATGTTGCGCCGATTAATACAATTGAATCTTTAAACACTTTTGCAGAAACGACGCCATCTATCACGTCTGTAATGGAATAATATTCAAAACTATATGGCTTGCCTATAAAATTAATCACGAATCTTGAACCGAAGTAATTCTTTGCGCCATCAATCGCGTGTTTATATATAGCATAAGCAAAGTTTTCATATTCATTAGACAAGTCAAGGTTAATTGCTCTGCTTATTCCGTCATTGTCCGTGATAATATTTACATATCCAAGATTAATGGTAGCTTCTTTTAATGCGGGATATGGTTCGAGTAATTCATTACCTGCAACTTTGCTACCTGTTTGAATAAAATTTGTATATTCAACAGGCATAATTACATTACGATTTTTTTTAACCTGCGCAGCTAATAACTCATCACTATTTTTTTCAGATTCTTCAAAAAAAGCAATATCTACCCCAACAATTTTAGCTTCGCTTAATAATGATAATGTTTCAACAAACACGGCCCGGTTCCAAGGCCATCTGCCGATTTTTTGTAAACTTTTATCGTCAACCCCGATAATTTTAATGTTCGGCAAGGCCGTTTTCCCGCCGTATAATGCATCTGTTAAAACCAATTCAATATTAGAAAATAAACCTATTCCGTATAGTCCAAGCAATAAGCTGCTGCAAATTAAAGATATTAATATATAAGCAATTACTTTTTGATTATTCATAGAAAATAAGGAAAAAATTATAATTTATTAAGTTACCTATTTTTTAACCGCTCAATCAATTTTTGCTGTTCTTTAATTGCGTCATTTAAAGCAAAAAATTTTTCAGTCATTCCCATTGAAACCGGGACTTTTTCAGCATATTCGCGTTCATTAACTTCGCCAGAGTCAATCATTGCCAGTCCTGCAGAAACATCTTCATCTGTAAATTTGTACTTCTCTTGAACAATTTGAAACAGTTTATTCTCATGAATATTTTTAAATCTTAATTTTTTCAGAAGGTTTAAAGTTTCTGCAGCTTTTTCTACCATTAACTTTTTATCTTCAGCGGTTAAACCTTTGTCTATAAAACCGGCAGAAGATTTCTCAAACCTTTTAAATTCGCCAACTGCTTGTTTTAAAGAACCAGAATTAACTTCAACATTTCCCTCTATTACAAAAATCTGAAAATCTTCAGCGCCAGCTACAATCTCAAATTCTGTGCCCCGGACGGTTGCAACTGAATTCGGGGTAATGATATCAATTTTTTTGATACCTGCCAGTTTAGTGAATTTATTCCAGGTTTTACCTATAGATTGAGTAATCTGTAAATTATTTTTAGATAAATCTGATATTAATATTTCAGTTCCGGCATTTAACTGAATGATAACACTTTCATATAAAACAATTGCAACTTTACTTTCTGCGCTTGTCCGTATTTTATTATTCAAAGAAAGCAGCATACCATCAACAGCTTGTTTCCAACCAGAACCGGAGTTAACTTCAATAAGTCCAGAATCGATTATTAAAAAAGCTTTAGTTACTGAACTTGATGTAAAATAATAAAATGCCCCTGCCAATACTAATGTTAAAATGATTAAAGTTCCTATTGAATACTTAATAAACTTATTCATGTAACTTGTTTCGTGTTAAACCTATTTAAATTTATCTTTTTACAAAAATGAAATGTATACTTAACAAACTATCAATAACAATTAAGAAAGAAACAATATGGCTCAATGTTCCTGTAACTATCCTGGGAAAAAATAAATCCAAACCTAAAAACTTAAAAAAATTAAATAATGAAAAATCTGCAATTATCACAGAATAAATAAAAACAATCAAAATGTGTGTAATTGCAGATAAGACTAAGAAATTCTTTATAGTTTCCAAAACTTTACGCTTGTTCATGCTTAGTAGTGAAGAGCTGTAAGATATTTATATAATTTAATTCGGGATTGTCCAGAAAGTCCATTCTCATTTGTTAGTATCTAAAATTCATATATAAAAACCCGCTTAATCGCTGTAAGAAATCTCTTGCTTACCAATTAAATGTGAGTTATTAATTGACAATTGAACGATTCCGGACAACGCCCTTAATTAAGTAAATTTATATATTCTAGAATTAATTTAAATTAAAAAAGAGGCGCAATGAAGCACAATTACTTTAAGTTATTGTTAAAATTTGTACCAATATTTTTATTCTTATTAATATACTTCCTGGTTACACCTGAAAATCTTTCTCAAAACGGGTGGAGGGCTTTTATAATCTTCTTAATAACAATATATTTTTGGGCAACTGGGACCATTAACATTTCAATTACGGCATTATTGGTAATTTTGCTGTTAATGATTACAAATACAGTTACACCCGCAGAAGCATTATCAGGTTTTTCATCATCAGCGTTATTCTTAATTATAATTGGGTTCCTATTGGGTCTGGGTTTAGTCGCATCAGGCTTGGACAATAGAATAGTTAATTATTTTCTTAAAATTTGCAAACGAGAAAATACTATTCTGGCCGGAATAATGGGAATAACTGCATTCTTATCAATGATAATGTCAAATACAACCACGACATTGCTTATGCTTCCGATTATTGTTAGAATTGCTCGAAAGACAAAGATAAATGGGGTAGCATTATTCCTTGCAACAGCATTTTCTGCTAACATCGGGGGTGTAGGTTTTTTGATTGGAACCCCGCCAAACATTTTAGTCGCCGAAGTTTTAAACTTAAACTTCAATGAATGGTTTTTTTATGGGTTTCCATTTGTAATAATTATGTTAATTTTGTTATATTTGTCATTTTATATCATGTTCAAGCCTACTTCAAAGATGATTAAATTCAGAGTTGAAAATTTAGGGAGATTTACTCTAAAAGAAAAAAAAGCCGCATCTATTATCTTGCTTGCACTAATTCTGTGGTTTACATCCCCTTTTCATAATATCTCAACAGTTACTGTGGGCTTATTGGCCGGGTTATTATTCTTATTAACGACATATTCATGGAATTTTTTTCAGAAACACACAGATTGGGGCATAGTTTTTTTGTTGGGCGGCGCAATTTCAATGAGCAACGCGCTGCAAACAACTGGTGCGGCGCATTGGATGGCAAACTCATTTTTAAATGCAACGGGTTTAGAAAATCCATTATTTATATCGTACAGCTTTGTGTTATTTAGTTTAGTAATTACTCAATTTATACAAAACACGGCAACAGCCGCAATCATGGCGCCGGTATTAGTTAGTATTGCAAATACCCTAAATATAAACCCCATTGCATTAGTGCTTCCAATGGGTATTAGTGTATCAATGGCATTCCTTTTGCCAAGCGCAACAGCACCAAATGCAATCATGTTTAATAAATCCAAAATCAAAATTAAAGATATGGCAAAGTATGGTGCATTACCAACATTTTTTGCGTTAATGGCATTATTTGTATTTTGTTATATTTTGATTTATTAATTTTTTTAGTTAATTTTATATATCATCACGAATTTTTATATTTTTAATGGCTCCAAAAAAATATGTTTTAACAGGGGGACCAAGCGCAGGTAAAAGCTCTATTCTTATAGGTCTTGAATTTTCAGGCGAATCTGTAGTTAATGAGGCAGCTACTGATTATATAAGATATATGCAAGCCCAATTTAAGCCGGAACCATGAACAGAATCCAATTTTCAAAATATGATATTAAAGTTGCAACTTTTGAGAGAATGTAAAATATCTGAGAACTTGGAGAGAATATTTCTTGATAGGGGAATACCCGACGGTTTAGCTTATGAAAAAGAGGGTACTGAAAATTATCAAATAATTCTGGATATTGCAAAAAAGACGCGGTATGATCAAATTTTTGTTGTTAAACCCTTGGAGTTTACAAGAACTACTCAAGTAAGAAGAGAAAATCGTGGAGAAGCTTTAGAACTATGTCAAAAGATGGATGAAGTGTATAAAGGTTTAGGTTATACGCCTTTAAAAATAGAGGCAGGGCCTTTAGAAGAACGAATTAAATTTATATTTGAACATTTAAACTGAAAAATTTCTCGAGAAACTTTGTTAAGCTAAAATAATTTATTCACTACATCAACAGTATAAAGTATCATTGCTTGTGCCTGGCTTTTGGTAGGGTTAAATGTAACTTGTTTAATATGCACAGAGTCAATTCTGACCTTATTTATCAAATGTATTTGTTCAGTAATTCCGGGATCAAACAAAACGTTTAATTCCTTAAGTTTAGCAATCAATTTTCCCAAGCCGGCGCCTGGCGAAGTTTCCAATATATCTTTACGCGTTAATTCATAATATTTGCGGTGCAGACATGCTTCTAAAATACGGCCGCACAAAATTGCGCAAGACCTATAACATCCATTTTCAAAACATTTTTTCGTTTCTTCAATATCAGTTAAAACTTCGACTTTGATCATATTTGGCAGGTTAACTATCTCAAAATCAATGTTAACTTTTTGCACTTTGGGTAAAACATTTTGTAACTCTTTTAATGCTTGCAACATTTCGGATTGCCGGTATTGGCCCCCGGCACTTGCTAATGCATTAACCAATTCTTTAACTCTAACAAAAGATTCATATTTTTTTACGCTTTTATCAAGCTCATTGCCAATTTTCATAATCTCTTTAACAGAATTTTCAAGCAGTTTGTTATAATGCGCCTGTTTTTGTTTCTTGAACTCGTCCAACACAATGTCTTTATCAAGCTTATTTTTGAGAATGGCGTTTACAACACCGGTCATATTTTCAGTTATCTCATAGAGTTTTTGTAAATCTTCTTCCATAAACAGAGACAGATGTTCAAACTTTATATAGTTAACGTGCAAAGGTTTTTAAACAACAAAAATAAATTTAAAATTACGGTTTAAATTAAACGAAAAGTCCGATTTTTTTGTTGTGGTTCAGTTCTTAGCGCTGCCTGATAAGCAATCCGTTCCAATAAATTCTCAATAACTTTAACAGGGAGTTTTTTATCACTATAAACATTAATTGATCTATCCATTTGTGTCTCCGGATTATTCCAATCCTGGCTCCATGGAAATAAAACAACTACATTTGCGCAGCCAATTTTATATTCAAGCTTCCCGTACCAAGAATATCCGTCTTCGGTTTTTCCATTTAAACTATGTTTAGCACCTGGAGAAACTGCTTTACCTATTTCTGCAAGTATATCATTATTGAGTGATCTTACATTCCAAACTCTATTTAAATGATCAATAATTTCACAAGGATACTGAACAACAAAACCTTCCAACCCTGTCTGCGTCATTTCATAAGTCATTTTTATTTCACCAAATGGTTTAATTATTAAAATTAGGAATAACTGCTTCTTTATATAAATATTCTTAATATTTTTTATACAAATTTAATACTTAATCAAAAGTAAAACATTTTAAACATATATTTGAATCCATAGATAAACTTGAACTTATAGATAAGATATAATATCAACTTTAATCTTTCTCGGTATGTAGAAAGTCTGCATTTTCACATATTAGTTAAATGTCAGCCGCCAGTGAAACACATTGGTGAATAATTATATTTTGCGTCTGATTTTCTACTTATCCTTCTTAAATTCTTTTAAATAATTTTTATATCTTTCATTGTCTTTTAAACGGCCATATATTCTTTCATACAATTCCCTAATATCGGCGGACTCGCCTTTTTCCATCCTATCGACAAACTGGTAAGCATCCATGACAACACCATCCGCAAATATTTTCCCAGGACCTATTTGATTTTCATGCTCCCAAATAAGAAACTCTAAAAAATCTTTATCTGGCTTCCAATCATCCACATTATTTACCTTGCTCATTTTATTCACCTTCCAATTATTTATCATTCCACCAAGCATAAATCAATATTAAAGCGCCAACTGTTAATGCAATGTCTGCAAGATTAAATACTGGCCAAAATCCTAAATTTATATAATCTATGACATAGCCATATGTAACTCTATCAACTAGGTTGCCTAAAGCTCCGCCAACAATTAAAGCAGCAGAAACACAAACATTTCTTTCTTTAAAATAAATAGGTTTTGATAAATATAAATAAATAATAATTGAGATTATGATGAATGTGAAAACTGCAAACACTAAATTCCCTCCTTTAAATATCCCAAAAGCAGCGCCAGTATTATTTGTAAAACGGAATATCCCTGATACAGGTTTATGTATATTAAAATAGTTCTTTATTAATTGATCAAAAAAAAAAATACTTAAACTAATTAAAAAAAAAAAGCGTTGTTTCATTATTCTTCGGCAATTTTTTCTATATGCGCAAGCCTTGCGTCAATGCTTTCCATTTTAGCTTTTACCGCATCAAGTTTTGCAAGGATTAATTCAGTATCTCTATCCATACCCCCCTCGTTAACTGGCTTTTGCCGTGTAAAAGGGATAATTGGTTTACTTGGCACACCGGGAGCTTCATGTTCAAGACCCATATCGCCCATATCAGATTCCATACCTAAATGTTTATTAAAATCTGTTTCCCCAAAAGACATTTTATTTTCTGAATAAGGTAAATCCGGGATTGGTTCTTCTTTTTTTTTCCAAAACATTAATTTATCTAAGAATGTCAACAAAATCACCTTTTCGTTCATCAATTAAATTATTAATTGCAACTGCTGCTGCAACAGCTCCTTGTTCACTAACTTCTACAACTTGTGTGAATGCTTGTTTGAATAATGATAATGGTATAAGTTTAATAGATTTAAATAGTGCCGTTTCCGGATATACAAGCACACGTTTATCTTTGACTTTTGAGACTATGAATAATGGCCCTTCTTTTTTAATTGCATTTGCAAATAAACCTGAAAACAAACTGCTTCTAAACATTTCATCCTGATCTTTTGGGATATTCAAATTAAGGGTTTGTCCAAGGTTAATCTCCATAAAATCTTTAGTGGGGGTATCAGAATCTAACATTTCTTTGACTTGGGCTAACTTGAGTTCTGTCCCAAAAACATTTAAAGTATCAATTTTTTCAAAAGCAGTAAAATCTATTATAAATAATTTATAATTCTCTCCTAATATAGCATCATAATCTTCTTTTGTGAACGGATCTTTATAACTATCCATAACTTCTCTGCTCAATGGATATATGGGAGTTTTGACATTTTGTGGATCTGCTTTAAACCCTGATATTAAATAACCTTTATCCTGCAACAAAAAGAGTTTAGGTGACTGTTCCCACCCTTCTTTAAATTCTGTAACATCAATATATATAAAATATGAAAATACCACTAACAATAATGTTACTATTGTTGATGCCAGGAAAAACATTTTTAAGAATCCTTTGACAATCTTAGTTAGCAAAGCTAATAAGAGCAATATAAATATAATTGAAAACACAAATAAATAATTCATGCATAAATATAGAAATCAAAAGTATTTAAACTTTAGCATTGCCCATTATAGAATATCAAAAACTTTATAAATAAGAAGATTTAGCATTAAATGAAAGCAATCTTATTGAAAAAATTGCATTAAATTGAGTGATATTATGGAAAAAGTGACAAAAAAAGTGATAATATATTCAACACCAACATGCCATTATTGTGTACAGGCTAAAGAATTTTTTGATGAAAATAAAGTTAAGTATAGAGATTTTAATGTGGCTGAGAACGAAAAAGCTAGAGAAGAAATGGTTAAAAAGTCTGGGCAAATGGGGGTGCCAGTTATTGTGATAGGCAACGAAATAATTGTTGGTTTTGATAAGTCTAAAATCAAAAAAGTATTAAAATTATAAAAATGGCTAAATATAAAATAATACATGAAAGAGATATTTGCATAGGTTGCGGCGCGTGCGCAGCAATTTGTCCTGCAAATTGGGTAATGGCCGATGATGGCAAATCCAAACCAAAAAAGACCGATTTAAACGAAATTGGCTGCAACCAGGAAGCGGCTGACGGATGTCCTGTGCATTGTATCCATATAAACAAAATCTAAAATATCTAAATTTTTTAATACCTTAATATTTATATAGAATGATATGGAATCATGAAACAATTAATTACAGGAAATAGAGCAATTGTACTTGGAGCATTAAAAGCAGGACTTGGTTTTTATGCAGGTTATCCAATAACTCCTGCATCTGAAATAATGCATGATCTTAGTGATGAAAATATTACTTTTATACATGCAGAAGATGAGATTGCCTCTATTAATATGATTTTAGGGGGTTCAATGGCTGGGAAGAAAACTATGACTGCTACCTCCGGGCCAGGATTTAGTTTGATGCAAGAAGCAATTGGTTTCGGTCACATGACTGAAACGCCGTGTGTAATTGTTAATGTGCAAAGAGTTGGCCCTTCTACTGGTATGCCAACATTCGCGCACCAGGGGGATATATTACAGACAGTTTATGGTTCACATGGAGATTATTACCCTATAGTTTTTTACCCTAACTCTGTTGAAGAATGTTATATATATACTATTGAAGCTTTTAATGCCGCGGAAAAAGCCAAATGTCCGGTTATATTATTAAGCGATGCATTCCTCTCAAAAATGTATGAGTCAGTTGATTTGAAAGATATTAAAATAAAAACTGAAAAACGTGAAAGAAAAGCCTTTAGTAAAAATGACCCTACAATACATTTGACAGGGTTACTTAATGATAATGGATTACCAAAAACACTTGATTCTTTATATTATAAAAAATGGTTAAACCGGATTAAGGATAAAGTTGAGACTGCTGCGAAAAGTTTTGAATATTACGAATATATCCCTAATAAAAAATCAGATACTTTATTGATTGCTTACGGTATAACTTCCAGGGTCATAATGGAACTTAAATTTCAATATTCTATATTTAGGCCTATTAGGCTTTTCCCTGTCCTTGACGAACTCAAAAGGGTTGCTAAAAAGTATAAAAAAATAGTTGTGATTGAAATGAATAATGGGCAGTATAAGACAATTGTTGAGGCAGAACTAAAACGGGAGATTGAATTTATCCCCCAGCTCGGCGGTAAAATAAGTCTCGAGGACATTAAAAAAACTTTAGAAAAATGATAAACCTTAGAACAGAAAGATTACCTACGCCGTGGTGCGTAGGCTGCGGACTTAATACTATGTTGATACAAACTGCCTCATTACTTAACAAGTTGGGCTATAATAAAACAAATACCGCAGTTTTTTCAGGCATAGGATGCACAGCAAGAGCATCTGGTTTTTTTGACATAGACGGTGTTAATGGACTGCATGGCCGGGCAATTCCACTTGCTGAAGGCTGCAAACTTGCAAATCCAGATTTAAAGGTAATTGTTATATCAGGTGATGGCGATTTAACTGGGATCGGAGGCAACCATTTATTGCATTCTGCAAGAAGAAATACCGATATTACGGTTATTTGTTCTGCTAACGAAATTTATGGAATGACCGGAGGCCAGGTTTCACCATTAACAAAAAAAGGCACAAAAACATTAACAACCCCTAAAGGGTCAGAGTATGAACCATTAAATCTCTTCGGATTATTTACATCAAACAAAAAACATTTTTATGCCAGAACTTCCGTAGCGCATGGTGTTCACATGGTAAGATGTATTGAAGAAGCATTAAAACATAAAGGTTTTTCTTTTGTAGAAATACTAAATCCATGTTATACTAGTCTGGGCGCAAGAATAGGATTTAATTCATTCAAAGAAATGCTAGATGATATTAAAGAAAAGTACACAATTACTGAAAATAAAGATAAATTGGGGGATTATGAGTTAGGGATTATAAAAAGATAAAATGACTAAAATAATCGTGCACGGAATTGGGGGACAAGGAGTAAAATTGCTCAGTGAAACTTTAGCTTATATCCTTTCTGATATAGGTAAAAACTTAACTCTTGTTTATGAATACGATTCAATTATGCGCGGGGGTTCAATCACCGCATTTTTGGTATATGGTGAAGAAGAAATAATTAATCCGATGATTGATGAGGCAGATTACCTGATTGTATTAAGTAAAACCACTCAATTCAAAGGTAAAACTAAAATTATTGAACAAACTATATACGGAGAAGGTCGCGAGACGACTGAGATAAAAATCCCCTTAAACTCAATTGCAGAAGAATTGGGCAATAAAAAATTAGTCAATATGGTAACATTAGGATATTTATTGAAAATATTAAAGATCGACATTAAAAAACTTGATCTGAAAAAGGCGTTACCAGAAAAACTGTTAGAAGAAAATTTAAAAGCAATCCAATCCGGATATGCTTATGAAGAAAGAAGCGAATTATAATACATTCCCTTAGGAAAATTAAAGCATTGCATTGATTAACTATTAAACTGATTTTTATAACCTGGCGCAGATGCTGCTACAATTAATGGTTCTTGACTGAATATTTTTTGCGCAAAGTACTTTAATCTTTTTGGAGACACATTGCCAATTTCTTTAATGCTAGTGTCGGTAATTAACCGATTTTTAGAAAATTCACGCCGTATGATTTCTTCAACTAAATTATCAATATAATAATAATTAGGTTTCAACCTTCGTTTAGTTTGTGATATCTTCCCTTTAAAATAATCATTCTTTAATTCTTGAGAACCTAATTCATGTAATGTATTTAATACTATATTGATTCCCTCATCGAGGTTTTGAGGATGAATTCCAGGCACGCCAATCACTGCTAAAGGTATGCCCTGGTCCCATTCAAATTCCACGTCCGTTGAATAACATAAACCTCTTTTTACTCTTAATTCCCCGATAATTTTTCCAGTAAAGTTAGTTAAATTTCCACCACCAAGCACAGTTTCAAGAACAGTTGCAGTTGCAAAGTCTTGTTTTTTTAAATTAGACATAGGGTAAATTACATAAAAAAAGCTTAGGTCTAGTTCTCTACAATGTTCATCTTTCAAATCTTTAAATTCTACATATTTTTTGCCCGGTTTAAATTTCCAATCTATTTTTAGTTTATCAAATTCTCGGGATTTAAGCTGACCAAATGTATTTTTTACCCCTTCAATAAAAACTTCCGTATCAATATCGCCAGTACATGCCATAACCATATTATTTGGAACATAAAAAGTATTTGTGAATTTTTGGACATCTTCCAATGATAAGTTTTTAACGGATTCAACAGTTCCAATAATAGCTTTTTCAAGCGGAGTTCCTTTATATATCACCGGCCACATTATTCTCTCATGAAATCTATCCAGAGAACTTCTATGAAAATCTCTTAATTCACTAATAACTGCGCTTTTTTCAGTTTCAAAACCTTCTTCAATAAAATTATTATTAGATATAGCATCATAAAATAAATTTATAACATCACAAACCTGGTTCTTTTGCGAGTCGGCATAAAATATCGTATCTGTAAAACTAGTCATTGCATTATAATCTATCCCAGCCCATTCTAATGCTTCTTGATACTGATCACCGGTCATATTCCGGTTGGTTCTAAAGAACATATGTTCAACTAAGTGCGCTAACCCATTTTTTGCAGCAGGTTCATCTATTGAACCTACATTAATCCCCAGAGACGTATAAGCCCCATGCACATCTACTTTTTTTGTTATAATCACAAGCCCATTGTCAAGCATTACTCGGGTTTTGCCCTTTGTCATAAGATTTTTATAGGGTATGGTTTATATATAGTTATTCAACTAAAAATATGTATTTTGAAGACTATAGATGTTTATATATCAAACACTTGTGTTTTTTGTTATGGACAAAGAACAACTGGCTCATTTGTTATTCCCGCACCAGGAGGTTAGAAAGATCCAGGATGATTTAATCAAAGACGTGAATGAAACAATCTCTTCCCGGTCTCATTTAATTGCGCATGCCCCGACCGGCTTAGGCAAAACCGCAAGTTCTTTACCAATTGCTCTTTCATACGCAATTAAAGATGATTTAATAGTTTTTTTTTTGACATCAAGACATACCCAGCATAAAATTGCAATTGACACCTTGCGAGAAGTAAAAAATAGATATAACTCTGAATTTGTAACTATAGATATTATAGGGAAAAAGTATATGTGTGTTGCGCCAGGCATTGAAATATTACGAAGCGGAGATTTTATTGAATATTGCAAATTGCAAGTTGAAGAGGGCAAATGCGAATTTTACAATAATACTAAAAATAAAGGCAAACAAACTCCGGATGCAGCTATAGCCTTAAAAAATATTGAATCTTTAATGCCTTGTCATTCTGAAGAGATTATTAACGAATGTTCAGCGTATAACCTTTGTCCATATGAAGTTTCAATGTTTCTTTCAACAAAAGCAAAAGTTGTTGTTGCAGATTATTATTATATTTTTAACGACCATATAAGAGAAACTTTTTTTAAAAAAGCAGGATTAACTTTAGACAAATGCATTGTAATAGTTGATGAAGGCCATAATCTTCCTGCCAGATTAAGAGAGCTTATGACTGTTAAACTCACAACTATCATGCTTGAAAGAGGCATAAAAGAAGCGCGAAAATATAAATATGAAGAAACGGCATTAAATCTTGAAATGTTAAAAATGATTCTTCAAGACTTTGGTAATAAGAGTTCTGAATCTGAACTTCTGATTATCCGGGAACATGTTATTGATGAAATTAAAAAAACCGTAAATTATGAACAATTAATAGCTGACCTTGAATTTATTGCTAAAGAGATTAGAGAAAAGCAGAGATCATCGTACATTGGTTCAATTGCAAATTTTTTAGTTAAATGGCCTGGCGAAAACATTGGTTACGCAAGAATCCTGCAAAAAAATAAAGAAATGATTGCTTTAACATATCGCTGTTTAAATCCGGGACCAATATCTGGACCTATTATTGAACAAACGGTATCAACTATTTTAATGTCCGGCACGTTAACTCCAACAAATATGTACCGCGAATTATTAAGATTTCCAAAAAATACAATTGAAAAAAGTTATCAGTCGCCTTTTCCAAAAGAAAATAAACTTGCTTTAGTCATTCCGGAAACAACTACTAAATTCACTTCCAGAACTGAATCAATGTATAAACATATCTCGATAATACTTGTTGAAATCACTGATAAAGTTCCGGGTAATTCAGTAATATTTTTTCCATCATACTACTTAAGAGACCAAGTTAACGAGTTTTTCTTGACTGCTTCAAAAAAAACAATCTTTTCCGAAAAACAAGCTATGACAAAACAAGAAAAACTTGACATGCTTGAAAGATTTAAACTGTATAAAAATAGCGGAGCTGTTCTGTTGGGCGTAAGTTCTGGAAATTTTAATGAAGGAATTGATCTGCCCGGTGATTTGCTTAAGTGTGTTGTGATAGTTGGGTTGCCTTTACAAAAACCGGATTTGGAAACATCAGAACTGATTAAGCATTATAATGAACTTTTTGGCAAAGGGTGGGATTATGGTTACTTATTTCCGGCATTTTCAAAATGCTTGCAAGGTGCAGGCCGCTGTATCAGAACATCAAGCGACAGAGGAGTTATAGTTTTTTTAGATGAACGGTTTGCATGGAATCAATACTTCAGATGTTTTCCTGCAGATTATAATGTAAAAATCATTAAAAATTATTATCCTAACATGATAGAAGCATTTTTCAAGAAAAAAAGTTAATTGGCATAATTAATTAACTAATATCATTGAAAACACCCATTCTCAATCGAAACAGGGACCGCCAGTGAAACACATTGACCAGTTAAACCCCTAATAATAAAAATCTCTATCATTGCAAGTAGTGAGGTATGTCAATCTAAACTCAATAGCACTTATTCAACTGCACCGGAATTTCTGCATACTTAAAAGAATAAGTTTTATAAATTCTAAATTCATCATAGATATGTGAAGAGGAAAGATTTTGCTAAAATAAAAAAAGTGTTTATAGTAACCGCAATAATTATTCTTTTAACCTTTCTTTTTCCCTTAACACAGCCTGTTGAGTGCAGCAAGCCATATATAAGATATTATTTCAATTTTTGCTGTATTGACAAAAATTTTAATAATATATGCGATATCAATGAGAGGTTGGTTGACGTTGCATGCCAAAATCAATGTAAAAATGATATTTGTGATGGACCCAATCTATTAAAATGTTTTAACGGAACTTTTGGTTGTACAAGGTTTGCGGATTTAGGCATCCTTAAAGGCGAATGCGGTGTTGAATGTTTTAATAATACTGAATGCGGAGCTTTGAACTATTGTGAAAATTATGCCTGCAGAACAGTTAAACTTAAATGTGAACAAAATTGTGAAATAGGCATGGAAGTTATTGAACAATCGTTTAAAGACCGGATTTTAAGATTTACTGTCCAAAATAATGACCCACGTAAACAATATATTGCATGTTTTACCTTTCTTCAAAGTAAAATTGAAGAACAACATTTATTATATAGACTTACTTCAAAATCAATTAAATCTTTCAAGATTACGGTGCCTAAAAATGACATATTGCATTTTGCATGTTCATATGTTGACAAATCAAAAAATCCATTTGGAAATAAACAAATATTTTTGTTTAACCCTGAAAAGTTAGACAGCATCTTGAATAAGTAAACTTTAAATACAATAACATATAACTCATATGCAGGTGATGAAATAATGGGAATTGAATGCAAACCTTCTGCAGGCAAAAGCAAATTAAGCCCGAAAATTTACGATTTAGTTATTATTGGCGGTGGGCCTGCCGGAATGGGTGCCGCTATATACGCATCAAGATATAAAATTAATTGTGTGATAGTTTCACCAGCACTTGGAGGCATTATCGCGGATGCGCATACTATCGAAAATTGGTTAGGCGAAAATTCTATATCAGGCATGGATTTAGTTAAAAAGTTTGCAGGGCATGTAAAAGCACAAAAAGTTCCTATTATTGAAGAATGCGCAACAAAAATAACTCAAAATCAGGCTAATCCTGGATTATATAATGTTTATACTGATACCAAAATTCTTAGAACTAAATTTGTTCTTATTTCTTCGGGTCTAATGAGAAGAAAACTTAATGTGCCTGGAGAAAAGGAATTTTCAGGCAAAGGCATTAGTTATTGCGCAACATGCGACGCGCCACTGTTCAGGGGTTTTAATGCTGCAGTTATAGGCGGCGGTGACAGTGCTGCATCAGCTGCAATTCTTGCGGCAAAATATGCTAAACAAGTTTACATTATTTACCGTAAAGATAAACTTAAAGCTGAACCATATTGGCAAGACATGATAAAAAGAACAAAAAATATTAAAGTTATGTACAATACCAATGTTACTGAATTCTTAGGGGATAAAATGTTAAAAGGCGCAAAGCTTGACAATGGTAAAGAACTAAAACTTGACGGGGTAATTGTTGAAGTAGGTTCAGTGCCAACGGATATGCTAATTAAAGATTTAAAAGTCAAGACTGATGATAAGGGATATATTATGGTTGATCAGACAATGCAAACAAATATTAAAGGGATATATGCTGCTGGTGACGTTAATAACGCTTCTAACAATTTTAAACAGATTGCAACAGCATTTGGTGAATCTGCCGTTGCAGCTAACGCTGTGTTCATGAATTTACACAAGAATAAGTATTCTTAAATGTCACATTGTATTTCTTACAGAGACTATTACTCGGGCACTGCCCGGAGTCATCCCATTATCGATTAGTATACACACCGGATAATACAATTATTCGGCAAAATTTATATATTCTAAAAATACTAGAAGTATATGAGACTTAATAAACGCATTAAAATCCTGCTCTATGGGGGAACTATGTGGTATTTTGGCGAGGGGATGCTTGGTCCGCTTTTTGCAATATTTACTGAAAGAGTAGGCGGAACTATTTTAGATGTTTCATGGGCATGGGCGACTTACCTTATTTTTGCAGGATTTCTCTACATAATTGTCGGTAAAATAACAGATATCCGCGATAATAAAGAAAAAGTAATGCTGTTTGGCTACGCGCTTAACACATTATTTACTTTTGCATATTTATTAGTTTCTGTTCCATGGCATTTATTTATTGTTCAAGCAGGATTAGGGATTGCCGCCGCAATGGCTACTCCAACATGGAATGCTCTTTATGCAAAACATGAAGATCGAAAAAATGGCGGGTTTCAATGGGGTCTTTCCGGAGGAATGGCTCAAATAATCACGGGAATAGCAGTTATTATTGGGGGTTACATTGTAAGTTATTTTTCATTTACAACATTATTCATGTTAATGGGCACTGTTCAAGCGTTTGCCACATTTATACAATTACAAATAATAACAAATAAATAAATCTAATTCTGCGATTTCTTTGCTTCATGGGCTTAATACGAAAAAGAGTATGGCTTTTTTTGTACATTAAACCCTATATTTTGTTGTATCCGGCAGCTTGCTACCCTAATTAATTAAACGCGCGAAGTTCAAAAATATTTCATAATTTGCAGTGGTTGGGATTTTTATTAATCGAAAATATATTTTAAGTTATTTTTAAGTCAAATTGATTCGCATTGGTGGCACTGGCGTTATGATCACAAAATTTAAGGAATGATTTCGCAGCCATTGTATTTGATATGTTCAAAATCTTTTAAAGAGATTGTATTGTTTTGGATAAGTTCTTTTATATTAGGAAGCGCCTTTCTAAGTTCATCAATCAAATTGTAAATTGTTGGACAAAGGATGTGGTAACCTTCATTTTTCCATGGTTTTAAAATATTTGAGTAAAGGCATCTTCCGCCGCAGGTTTCAAATTCTTTACAAGAAGCGCAGGGTTCTTTGCAGCTCACTTTTTTTAGGCTGTTCGGATCTGTATCTTTAATATGTCCCAAATAATAATCTTTCATGCCAAGCATAATTGGGCAGGGAATGATTACACCGTCTGTCTGTATTGAATAATTAGAATGGCCTGAACCACATCTAAGCCTAGTTGTTTGATTTTTGAGTAAATCATATGTTACATCTAAGAACGGGTACAACTTTAAAACACGATTATTTTGTTTCATATCGTTTATCCAGAATTCTATGAGTTTTTTTATCCCGGGATTATAAGAATTATTTGCCCATTCAATAAAATTACGTTTTTTTAAATCATTCTCCCAAAACATTGCATTGAGTTGCCAATGGATACTTGTGTAACCAATGTTTATTAAGTGTGTAACTGCTTTGTAAATATCTGTGTTTTCCATTACTGCCATTCTTGCAATAATTTCTCCCTTATATCCATTATCTTTTATGTATTGAATATTTTTTAGAACCGTTTCGTAAACAGTATTACCCCTATATCGGTTTGTTAATTCTTTATCACCATCAATTGATGTTAATATTGTGTGAAATTTGTTTGTGCATCTACTTGGCAGTTTGTTAAGATAGATTGCATTAGTTTGAATCATCCACTGTTTAGGGTTGATTTTATCCATTATTTCTTTGATTTTATTTAGATTGCATAATGGTTCTCCTCCATAAAAAGTTAATGTGCAGTCTGGATCTTTATCGCAGAACCTTTTTAAGTCTTGGATGTTGTAATCAATATTTTCAGGATAAGTGATATCAATATTTTCGGGCAATTCATTTACAAAATCATCGCAAGATGCGCCGTAACAATATTCACATTTTAAATTACATTTTGTTGTGAGGATTATATGGTAAAACATAAAAGGCGTGAGTTATTTTGTTATTTATAAAGTTAAGTGAAAACAATAATAGTTTCTCAAGGTTAAACTTTATTCGCGGTGTTTCTTCTTTCGCGCAATCAGGATAGTATACATTTTTTAGATACTTTTATAAATCAAATTAATTATTATTTTTGTATGAAACGCTTTTTAATTATTTTTGGGCTATTACTAATATTTGCCAGTATTGTGTCTGCCGAAACAGTAAAAATAACAAATCCGGTAAATGATTATGCCGATATTTTTACGGCCCAAGAAGAGCAACAATTAAATCAAATTCTTTTAACGATATTTAATTCTAAAATTGCAGAATATTCAATTGTTACAATTAATTCGTTAGAGGGCAAATCAATAGATGGTTACTCTTTAGAGCTTGCTCAAGGGCATTTAGGGGACTCTGAAAAAAATAATGGTTTACTTTTACTAATTGCTCTTGAAGAGAAAAAGTATCGGTTTGAAGTCGGCAGAGGGGTTGAGTATATTATTAACGACGCCAAAATTGGGCGGGTTGGCAGAACTTATATGGTTCCTTATTTTAAGGAAGAACAATATGGGGCCGGAGCTGTCCAAGCTAGCTTAGCTATCCAGGCAATATTACTTGGAGATACAAATTCTACATATTATGTTGATGAACCTGTCAATGCTCGATTTAATCTTCGTATAAACTTAGTTTACATAATATTTATTTTTATATTAATTTTAATACCGACCATAATTGGCGGTTTTCGTTCAAAACACCGAAAAGATAAATACTTTGATGCTGCAGCCGGGGCAATAATTTTATTTGGAGGCAGGCGCAGAGGTGGATCAGGAGGAGGATTTTCAGGGGGCAGTTTTGGCGGATTTGGTGGCGGCGGATTTGGCGGCGGCGGAGCAGGGGGTTCCTGGTAAATACTTAAAAATAAAGGGTGATTATTATGGTAAAATTTCATAGAGAGACCGGGGAAAAATACTTATTATGCCCGCGTTGTAAAAAGGACATGGAGAAATTACAGCGAAATGACATAGTGATAGACGTTTGTAAAAAATGCGGAGGCATGTGGGTAGACTCTGGAGAATTAGAAAAATTAGCTGAAATTAAGGAGGAATTGAAATGAAAAAAAATAATCTGATATTGATTGGAATTATTGCATTAGTTGTGTTGCTGTCGGTTATATGGGTTGTTGTATCGTATAACAGCCTAGTAAGTTTAGATGAAACTGTAAAAGAAAAATGGGCATATGTTTTAACAGCATATCAGCGAAGGGCAGATTTAATTCCAAATTTGGTAGCAACAGTACAAAAGTACACAAATTATGAGGGTGAATTATTAACTGCAGTAACAGAAGCAAGGGCTTCAGTCGGTAGAGCATCATCACCCGGACAATTAGCATCTGCTGGAACAGAAATGAATTCTGCAATTTCTAGACTTTTAGTTGTAATGGAGAATTATCCAGTGTTAAAGGCAAGTGAGCAATTTATTACGTTACAAGATGAGCTTTCTGGCACAGAGAACAGAATCAAAGCAGAAAGAGACATTTTTAATACTGCAGTTAAAGAAATGAACATTAAAGTCAGAAGTTTTCCATCAAATATGGTAGCAGGAATGTTTGGTTTTGGTTTAAAAGAAGGTTTTGAATCAGAAATAGGCGCAGAAAAGGCTTTAGATGTTAAAGAGTTGTTTACAGAGTGAATTGAGAAGCAGTATAGAAGTTTGTCCATCTTTAATTAATTCAGATGATTTTGGTTAAAATATCATTTGAATATTTTTTATTTTTTTAAAAAGAATTAGTTCTTTATATTACTTAATGGCGGGATCAAAATATAGGCGTCCCCTAGTTGCGGACATGTATCTGAGAGTCTGACGCCGGAGCCCGGATTTGAACCGGGAAATCCCAAAGGAAACAAGCTTTCCAGGCTTGCGCAGTTTCCTGCACATTATACAAAATAGTATGTATTTTGTAATTTGTGAACCAGGTTGTGCCACCCCGGCGTATAGAAATTAAATAAGCAGACTCTTTATAAAGGTTGTTGAAAAAAAGTGCTGTTGTGTTATCTCGTAATTATTACCGTTTGGGTTTAATACCCCGCAGCTTGCTGCGGTAACTTAATAACCAAAAAGGACTTTCATTTCCAAATGGAAGTAAAAAATGTTAGTATAATCGGTAATGGTAGTGAGTGGTTGATATTTAAAATCTAATTTTCCGCCAGTGTGTTTTACAGGGGTTTTGGTTTAGATTTAGTTATTTATTTTTGTAATATTCGCTTTTATCTATTTGATCTAATAACTTTTTAATTTCTTCTACTTTTATTATTCCGCCTATTCCTCTATCCATTGTAGTAAATGAAGTAATACCAATTAATTCTGGTTGTCCGTCGCGCAGGGCATATACCGGGCCGCCTGATTGACCTATATTTGTGGTCATATCTACATTAAAGAAATGGTCATCTGTTGGAATGAAAGGGTTGCCTGTTGATGCCACTATGCCTTGTGTTATCATTTTTGCAAAATTATATGGATGGCCGACGGCCATTACATAGTCTCCGGGCTCAAGTTCACTGGTGTTACCCCAATACATGTTAGGATGAAATTTGCTTGTAAAAGCTCTGAAACCGGGCAATTCTTCAATAATTGCAACATCACTCGCTTTGTGCTCTCCGAGAAGTTTTAAGGGGGCTTTAAATGACACTATTTCTTCTATATCCGCGAGTCCTGGTAACTGCATTTTCATATAAATTTCCATGATTTCTAAACTAAACTCTGAATTTTTTAGACGCACATTATAAGGATTAAAAGTCATACTTTTAATGATGTTTGTCGGAGGTTGAGCATCAATAACGTGTTGGCATGTTGCTAAAGTCATTTTATCTTTATTATCAATTAAAATTGCCGAGCCTATTGATTCAGTTGATACATCAAAAATCCTGCCTTCTGGGATAAGTTCAGTAACTTCAAAGGTGTGTACGCTGCGTATTTTATGGGTTTGAGACATTAAGTCTTCAAGTGAACCATTATACCAATTATTGTTTTTGTCATATTTTCTATCAAAACCACGCATTTGAGTTTTAATATAATTTTTAATTTTAGTTTGTTCTTGTGAAATTTCTTTTTGTTTAATTATAGACTCTAAATCTTGCGCATTTATGCAGGGTATCCCTAAGCCAGTAACAGAAAGAGATGTTGCAAGCATTGCGCTTAAACCTCTTTTTTTAAAATGATTAATTTCCATATATCTATTATAGAAGTAGGATATTTATTTATTATAGAAGTATGATATTTTTTTTATTACCGTTTGGGTTTAATACCCCGCAGCTTGCTGCGGTAACTTAATAACCAAAAAGGACTTTCATTTCCAAATGGAAGTAAAACATGCCAGT
>JAGVYF010000012.1 GCA_018303425.1 Candidatus Woesearchaeota archaeon
TGGACACACTATTATAATTTTGAGAGAATACATCAATCTCTCAATTATGAGACACCCGCACATATATATTTAGGTGTAAACTCAATATAGGATAGAACAATAAATTTTAGAACGTTAGGTTTATAAAGGGTTAATTTATTCTAAATCTAGTTCTGTGGGGGTAGCAAAGTCTGGTCAAATGAAGCGAGGCTTCAAATGTCAGAAACTACGTTTCAGACCAAATGCGCAGGACTTAAGCAGCTTATGGACACTGGGGTCTTAGGCCTTGGATATCCTGTCCTTTAGTAGGTTCAAGGGTTCGAATAGACTTACTGGCGTTCGTAGATTTTGAATTCAGTGTCTTTGAAATTCCCTTCCCCCACATTTACTTTTTTATTCAATATAGTAAATGGGTTGCCTCAGTGGCTTAGTGATATTGCGTAAACTTTTACAAAAAGTTTAATCAAAAGATGGCGAGCTATGCTCACCTAAAAAAAGAAATAAATCCGCCTCAGTGGCTTAGTGGTATAGCGCGGCCTTGGTATATTTAGAAATATCCAAATAGGCCGAGGTCGAGGGTTCAATTCCCTCCTGAGGCTTTTACATTCAGAGTTCAATGCCTCTCCGAGGCTTTTATAAAACAAATAGTAATGGGGTTTGGATCCCATTCATTTTTTCAATTGGGTCTTTATTATTCAATATTCTTTTTTTCAAATACTTTATTATCCAAAACTCTATTTTCCAAGATGTGAATATTATTAAATGTTCAATTTTTTATATTATTATGGCAACAAATATGGGAGAAGATAGGCTTATTAAAAATCTTATAGAAGTATTAAGAGAAGAATTTAAAAAAGTAAATGTATCTATTAATATGGTTGAATTTGTTAGTGGTTGTCCTGAATATTTAACTTATAGGGTAAATTTTGAACATGGTTTAGGAAACCCCCTGAAAAGTGAATCTATTTTAGTTGAAACTTTAATGGGGGAGGATTACCCTTATTCAATTGATAATACACTTACCAAATATGGGAAAAACTATAATGATGAATTAGAAGATTATGGATACATGATTTTTGATGCTTATAGATGATGTTTATAGTTATTCTTAATATACCGTTTAATCTTAATTGGGCGGATTAGAACAGTGAAATTTTAGAAAAATAAAAGTATATTTTATTTTTGGGGAGTTAGATCATTATTAGTCTTATTGCCAGTTTGTGTATAAACATTTATTATTTTAGTGGTCTAAATCCCGCAGTTTGATATGGTTGGAATTTTTATTATAACAAATGACTCGTTTAATTTATGTTTAGATATTGTATTTGAATTCAGAAATATTATTAGCGAAACTTAAATTTTGTAAATAATTTAAAGACTTAATCATTGCATAAAAATGCTATATATTCCAAATATCATTTATGGGGGAAGATATACCTTAGGTTTATCACAACCAATAAATATCTACTATCCTGAATTAGGTTTACACTTTTTTTATTTGTGCAACAAAATATAAGCGAGGTTGCCAATGATAAAGAAAATGTATGTTAATAATAGCAATAAACTGAGTAAATCTGAAAGATTTACGATTATCCAATGCTGGAACAATGGATGGAAAACAACCAGAATCGCTTTGCGATTCTCTGTTTCCAGAACTACAATCTACAAAATAATTAGTAGATACAAATCAGATGGAGTATTTGGCCTTCAAGACCACCTTCCGGGCAAATTGAGAATTCCATTAAATCCCAATTTCTATGCTAATGTGGTCAATATAAGAGAAAAAACCGGCTGGGGAGCTTGTAGAATCGAAAGATATTTCAAAATAAAAGGTTTTTCAGTAAGTCATAATAAGATTAATCAAGTTATCCAATACGAAAATCTAACTAGAAAAAAATGGGCAAAAAAAGGAAACCTAAATATGTAAGCTATGAGGCAGATAACATTAATGACCAGTGGCATATTGATTGGAGTATTGATCCAATGTCCAAGAAAAAGTTGCTTGCAATTATAGATGATAAATCAAGATTTATCGTTTATGTAGGATTATTTGATGAAGCTACAGCAGAAAATTCTGCTGTAGGTTTGCAAAAAGCCATAAATACATATGGCGCGCCAAAGGAACTAATCAGCGATAATGGACTTCATTTCAAGAAATCACATAAAAATAAAGTACCCTGTGCACCATTAAAAATCGTCGAAGAAAAATATAGCGTAAAGCACATTTTTATTCGTCCATATTATCCACAAAGTAACGGTAAAATAGAGAGATGGTTTGGGTCATATAAAGGTGAATTTCCATTAATGAATCATCCAGATGTTAAGGATTTGCACACTTGGACACACTATTATAATTTTGAGAGAATACATCAATCTCTCAATTATGAGACACCCGCACATATATATTTAGGTGTAAACTCAATATAGGATACTTATATACTGGAGACTATACTTTTATTTTAGAATAACAGCGTGTAAGTACAATGTAGAGAGTGGCTGTTATAAATGGAGAAAATACAAAATGAGAGATTTTAACAAAGGAGGAGACCGTGGTGGTTTCCAAAACAGAGGCGGCTTTCAAAATAGGAGTTTTGATGGTCCAAGAGAAATGCATAAAGCAACATGTTCAGAATGTGGTAAAGAGTGCGAAGTGCCTTTTAAACCTACTGAAGGAAAACCGGTTTTTTGCAGAGAATGTTTTCAAAAGAAAAGACCTAAAAGATTTTAATTATTGATAGTTAAAATTCTTAGAAATTTAATTTATTTTTTATTTATTTTTTAGGCGCAAGACACATTAACCGATTTAAGGTTTTTTTGTGTCATCTTTGCCTAATAATCCCCCGTGATAATTACTGATGTATGGATTGGCATTGCCTTCTATAGTGTAAGAGATTAAATTTGCTATTCTTGAACCAAGTTCCAATGTGAAAGGCTTATTTGTTAGGTTGATTAAACCAGCAGTAAGTTCACCTGAATATCCTGGATCTACCAGCCCTGATAATAAAAGCAATCCTGACCTAAACAATGTTGTTCTGGAAATTATGATGCAAGCGATTTCTTTAGGGAGATTTACTTTTTCAATTGTTTTTACAATATAGTATTCATTTGGATAAAGAGTTACTTTAGCAGGGTTATTTTCTTCGTATTTTCCTAGTAAATGTGTTGAGGGTGTTTTAGTTTCATCAATAAATAAAAATCCTTTTCCAGTAAATTTATGTATTTCCCCAATTCTCAAGTCAAATGAAACGCCGCCTTTTTTATTAAGCTCTTTTTCACTTATTTTTTCAATCAATTTTTGTTGAGTTACAAGTTCCTGGAGTTTATCAAAGCCGAGCATATTTATTTAATTTTGTCAGATGTTATTAATATTTGTGTCCAAAGATATATAAATTCTAAAATTAATAATCTTATAAAATGAAACGTGAACATTGGTCATCAACATTAGCATTCATATTTGTAGCAGCAGGTTCAGCTGTTGGTTTAGGCAATGTTTGGAGATTTTCGTATATTGTTGGTCAAAACGGCGGCGGCGCTTTTTTGATACCTTATACATTATCTGTAATTTTAGTTGGAATTCCTATCATGTTATTAGAGTTGGGGATTGGTCGGTATTATGGTGGGGGTATAATCTCAAGTTTAGCCAAAATAAAACAATATAGATGGTTAAAATATCTTGGTTATGTACCTGTTATAATTGTTTTTTGCATATTAAGTTATTATGCCGTTATAATGGGCTGGACTTTAGCATATACTGTTTTTTCATTAATTGGTATTGAAATTATATTTACACAATTTTCAGCAGGATATTTACCGCTATTATTCTTGTTTATCGTGATTATTATTATTATGTTCATTCTTCAAAAAGGCATTAAAAATGGTATTGAAAAAACGTGTATAGTTTTGATGCCGCTATTGTTCATATTTTTATTTTTATTAATATTAAAAAGCGTTACATTGCCAAATGCAATGGATGGCATAAAATATTTTTTAACTCCTGATTTATCAGTTTTGTTTAATTTGAATATTTGGTTAATTGCAATTGGACAAACTTTATTTTCTTTATCTGCTGGCGCAGCTATTCTGATCACTTATGGTTCATACATGTCCCGGAAAGAAGAAATTGTGGGTTCAACAGTTATTGTTGCATTGACTGATACAATTTTTGCATTAATGGCTGGTTTTGCTATTTTTCCAATGATATCGTCATTCAATTTAGACTCTACTGCAGGTCCAGAACTTGCTTTTATTACATTACCTAAAGTCTTTGCATT
This sequence comes from Candidatus Woesearchaeota archaeon, assembly GCA_018303425.1. Lineage (NCBI taxonomy): Archaea > Nanobdellati > Candidatus Woesearchaeota > Candidatus Woesearchaeota archaeon. Next base: position 4,251 of record JAGVYF010000012.1, read on the forward strand.
GTTACCATTTGGTAATTTATTTGCAACTTTATTTTTTTTAATATTGTTTTTTGGTGCATTAACCTCAGCCATTTCATTATTGGAAGTAGTTATTACGGCAATTTCAGATGAATTTGGTTATTCAAGAAACAAATTAATTTTAAGTTTTGGTGCCTTAACTTTTTTATTAGGGATACCTTCTGCTTTAAGTTATACTAGTTTGGCCATTTATATATTTGAAATGCGTTTTTTAGATTTTATGGATACTTTATTTGGTACAATACTTTTACCAGTAAGCGCATTAATTATCATTATAGGTTTTGTGTGGTTTAATCATAAAGATAAAATATTGGCGGAAATAAATAAAGGTACATCGTTCAAGATAGGCAAATATATGTTCAGTCTTTGGAAATATGTGATTCCAGTTGTTCTTATTGTTCTGCTGGTTGACTTGATTGTGTCTATTTTTTGAAGCTTAATTACTACTAATTTATTTGTTGATAATTACGTTTCATTTTGCAAAAGCATCACAGTAAAACGTAACATATTTAAGCAGCATATAATCTTATCAATAATATGGATTACAAAGTAAAAAGCGTATTAGTGTGCAGGAAAAAAGATCCTTTGGCAGATGTTGAGGGAGATATGCCATATATGGTGGAGATTAAATTGTTTAATGTTAATGATCCTCATAAAACAATTGAGGTGCCATTTTTACATTTAGAGTATAATAATGTAATGAGTGTAGTGTTTAAAGGGTTAGAAGTTAAGTATCTTCCCCGGGGATCTGATTTAGTTCTTAATGACTTGGAAAAAGTTTCAATTAGCAAAGTTCGTTCTAAAGTGCACAATAATTATAAGATTGTAATTGAGTGAGTTTTACCCTCGTTTGTTTTTGGTCAAGCTCACAAGAAATGCCAAAACCTTTCTGTGTCCTGAACTAAGTTCAGGGGTTTTTTAAAAAAGGTTGGTGCATATTGCTTATAAGACATTGATTGAGTAATTTAAATTATTAATTAAAAAAATTATAGAAAATATCTATTTTCTTTTTTTAAATGCAAATACTAGCGCGCCCAATACAATTATAGCACCTAAAACATAAATTAGCATGTCTATTGGGCTAATATCTCTAAGCGCCCCTATTACTGCACCTGTGATTGAATTACCATTATTTTGACTTGTACTTGCTTCTGTGTTTTCATTATTATTTAATATTCCTGTTAATATTTGCGCATATAAGTTAACGCTGTTTTCATTAACTGTGTTTATTCTTACTTGTAAATCATTAATACCATCTTCATTTAAATCAAATCTTTTAATATCTCCTGAACTTAATTTTGCTAATTGCGGAGTACTTTGCACTACTAATGTAACAGAATCTTTACTTAATTCTATGATTTTTATTGTGTGTGATTCAGAACCAAAATTAAAGTTTAAATTATCCCCTACTGATAAGCTAGTGTCAAAACCATTGATTAGCTGTGCTTCACTTAAGCTGATGATTTTAGTTTCATCTTTATTTTTATTTTCTGTTAAAGCAGTTTCATCATTTAATATTGTTCCAATAGTTGAAACGCCTAAACCACTTCCTACAGAATTAGTTGTAGCTTGGATTTCTATAGTTATTGATAATGGATTTTTGTTTAAATATGTAAATTTAATATCATTATTTTCAAGACCGGCGATTCCTGATTCTATGCTATGGGTTCCGGCTGATAATTTCGTTTTATCAACTTTAAAATAGATTATTACTTCTCCGTCTGTTGATACATCGGTTGTATAACCATTGTATCCATATCCATAATTATACCCATAGCCATATGTGTTCCATACTGTGTTAACTGTTTGATAAGAATTTCCATATCCATAACCATAGCCGTATCCATAAGTGTTTGAATATACAGCTTTATTTTCTATACTCGTAATTGTTACTGAATCACATTTAGCGCTTGCATTTGATAATGGTGATTCACTTAAATCATTGATTTTGAAATAACAGTTTTCACCATCTATTTTAACATTAACTAATTCTAATGGTATTTGATCATTTGTGTGGATATCTACTATAGTTTTATAATTTACAATGTTTCCAGAAACAGATTCTTGTATTAATCCTACTGATACTGCACTTGCTGGACCAGCTAATAATAATATCCCTATAATAAAAATAGTAAATATTGTTGAATATCCATTTTTTGATAGTCTTTTTTGTTTAAACATTTTAGGATTAATTAGTTTTTAATGCTATTCTTATTTACTTTAAATGCTAGTATTTAAAGGTTGCGGAATAGTTGATTTTATTTACATTGAATGATTTAAAAATCAGTTAAAGATGAAAACGAACCGGGTGCATTTGTAAAGGCAATGGTATTGTGGAATAATCTGCAGGCACAACGAATCTTTGGAAATGTAAATATTACTGTTTAATTATTAAAAATCCAATTATCTCATTTTACAGATACTTTTATAAACTCTTATTTTCCGCAATATATATTACAATGGTTAAATTAATTGTAATGATTCCGGCATTTAATGAAGAGGGCGTGATAGCTAACGTTATCAGAAATATTCCGCGAAATGTTAGTTCTATAAAATCGGTAGAAGTTCTTGTAATGGATGATAAATCTACTGATAATACTGTTAAAGTATCTAAAAATGCTGGGGCTGATTATGTAATAACCAATGAAGTCAATCAAGGACTTGGTCAGAATTTTAAAAAAGGCATTAATCACGCATTAAGGCTTGGTGCTGATATCATTGTTAATATTGATGCAGATGGTCAATTTAATTCTAAGGACATACCTAAACTGATTCAACCAATATTAAATAAAGAAGCTGATGTAGTTACTTGTTCAAGATTCATAGATCCATCAATTGTAAAGAATATGCCTTTTAGGCGAAAAATTGGCAATTTATTATTTGCTAATATTATTAATAGGATTACTGGGCGTTCTTTAACTGATGTTTCATGCGGATTTAGGGCATATTCACGTGAAGCTGCACTTAGATTAAACTTATTTGGCAGTTTTACATACACACATGAATCAATAATTGATTTAACTAATAAAAATATGAGGATTAGTGAAATTGCTTTGCCTGTTGTTTATTTTGAAGAACGCAGGTCACTTATATCTGGAAATTTAATTAGTTATGGAGTTAGAAGTTTGAACATTATGATTCGGGCTACAAGGGACACACAGCCTTTATCTTTCTTTGGACGTCCTGCTTTGTTATTATTATTTATTGGTTTAATAGGTATTGCTTTTTCATTTGGTTATTGGTTAATATATCATGCAACAACTCCTGTTCGTTTCCTGTTTCAGGTTTCTGTATTCTTAGCGGTCTTTGGAATTAGTCTTGGAATACTTGCTTTACTTGCAGATATGCTAAAGACGATTAAAATGAATCAGGAAGAGATGATTTATAGAATGAAAAAGGGAGAGTATGGGGGATGAAACGGGTTTTTATAATTCAAAATACTCCATTAAATGAACCATTACCTCTTTCAATTTATTTAACTGGTTTACTTAGTAATTTCAAAAGTGATGATAAATTTGAAATTAATTTGATAGTTGCAAAATCAAAATCAATTTCTACAAATATTAAGAATATTTGTAATACAATTTTTCAAATAAAAAGTTCTACCTATTCTATAAAAGATAATATTAAATTTAGTTTGAAAGTTAGTTCAATTCTTAAAAAAGAGAATTTATTAAAAAAAATAGATATAGTACATTGTTTGTATCCTAATTCTTCATTGATGGGGGCTGTTTTGTTTAAGATATTGAATAATCGCAAGTTAAATCTGATTTATGATGTTAGAAGTCCATGGATTGATATGAGCATACAACGAGGATTTATTAATTCTTATTTTTCAGAAATATTTCGAAAGTTGGTATATCTCCAAGAAAAAATTTTATGTAAATGTGTAGATAAATTTATTTTCATTAGCGAAGGATTAAAAAAATATTATTCCCAAAACATTTCAATGAATAAATACCAAAAAGTTTTTATCAGTCCTTCAGGAGTTGATTTAAACTTATTTAAGAGAGTTAAAACAAATATTAGACAAATCCATGGAGTTAAAAAAGACGAGGTGTTGATTGGTTCAGTTGGGGGAATAGCAAAAGTAAGAAAACTAAATGAGTTTTTACATCTCTTTAAAGACTTAGTTACAAAAAATAAAAAAGTTAAACTAATGTTTGTTGGTGGTGGAGACGATTTAATTAACTTAAAGCAATTAACTAAAAAACTAAATTTAGAGAGTTATGTTATATTTACTGGACAGGTTGAACATAAAGAAGTGCCAAAATATATCTCTGCATTTGACTATGGTCTATCTCATATACCTAATATATTTATTTATGAAAATAGTTTTCCGTTGAAAGTATTGGAATATTTAGCATGTGGTGTTCCTGTGCTAGCATCAGAATTGAAAGCGCATAGAGAGATAAGTAAACAATTGAAAGGAATTTATGTTTATAGAAATTCTGACGACATTTTAGGTTTTATTAAAACTACTAGAACTTTGATTAGACAAGACATGAGTAGATGGGACTGGGTATATCTCGCAAATTTATATAAAAATAATTGGGAGTTCTTATGAAAAAAGAAAAATTAATATTATTATTACTTTTTATTATTTTATTAGGGCTTTTTTCTTTTTTATTTAGTGTAAACAATAGATATATTCTTTCGGAAGATTTGCCTAATCTAATTGCAAATGCTAAAGCATTAGATGATTTTTCATCACCAGCAAAATCTCCTTTTTTTGAAAATGGTGAACCTGATTTTCATGCAACTTATACTACTGCTATAATCTCACTGTTGGGAAAATGGGATATAACTTTTATATCAATTAAGGATAAATTTTATTTTTTAAATTCGGAGTCTTTAGAACTACTATTAAATTATATTTTTTTTGGCATTTTTAGCATTATATTATTTATTTTGTCTGCTTATATTTTTGCTGCTAAATATTTTAACAATTTTAAAAAGGCAATTCTATTCCTGATTATTCTAATTTTTATAGTAGAAGTTCCTTTAGTTAGGTGGAGTGGTATTTTCTCATTGCATGGAATTAGCTTTGGTGCATTTTATTCGCAATTGTTTAGCATTTCTTTTCTATTTTTAACATTTTATCTCATTTTAAATTATAATCGGGATCATACTTTTTCTAATTTATTGTTAATACCTTTTTTTTTATTTATTAGTTTTATATCCCATCCATTGACAGGATTAATCTCGTTTAGTTTAACTATATTTTACTTTTCTCTACAACATTTTAAATCACGGAATAATCAATATTGCGCAGTTCTAATTTTAATATTCTTATCATTTTTTTTGAGTAATTTTTGGATTTATGTCTCTTTTTTTAAAGTAATTAACTCAATTATGCCATATCCATTAGTTTTAATAATTTTCATATTTATTATTTTACTCAATTATTTATTTTGGAATTTTAAAGGATATTTCCAAAAAATAGGATTTAAACTAATAGATAGTCAAAAAATTGTTAAAATGGGAATATTTTTAACTTTTATTATATATGTTTATTCAATTTTTTATTTTAAACAATATATCTATAAAGATATGGTATATTATTGGTTAATTAGCTTTTTTCCATTTATATACGCAGGTATATTTCTTTCTTACAATTATTGGGTAGATTATTTAAATGATATAAGAGACAATTTTTCTTTGTTACTTATAATTTGGTTTTGGGCTTCTTTAATGTTATTTATTATTGGTTTAATTGGATTTCCAGTAAAAGTTTTTTGGAGATTTTTATTTTTAATAAAAATTCCTTCTTCCATATTTATAGCTGATTCTGTTTATAGTTTTCTAAAAAATAAAGCCAACTTGTTTTATATTGGACTTGCTATTATGATTATTGTTTTGTCTACTATGAACATGTTTTCTGTAATCTTAAGTTCAGATACTGCAAAATATTTTAGAGAAGTTCCACCAGAATTTAAATTGAGTGGGATGATTACTTCAGAAAATGGGATTATTTTATCTGATCAATATACTAGTTATTTTATTTCTTCTTTAACAAATAATTATGTATTAGCAATTCCGTCTGATAGAATAAGTGATTACGAGCAGGAAAGAAATTCTAAGTTTATCAATATAATTCAATTTCTTTTTTCTAATAATGCTACATGTACTGACTTTCAAAAATACAATATTTCTCAAATCATACTTAATAAATTTATTAGGCTAGATGGTGAAAGGGTTGCAAAAGCTATTGATTATTCAGAGATGAAATATAATCTGGTGAAAAATTGTAATTTTAAACTAAATAAAGAAGATGCAAATTTTATAATAATTGGAAAAAATGAAACCCTCAATTAAACACCTAATAACAACAACTATCCTCTTCGCAATAATCCTACTTCTGTTCAATTATCTGAAAAACAATTTAAGTGATTTCAAGCAATTAACTCTTGTAAATCCACTTTATTTATTTGTTTTAGTATTGATATTTATGGCCGGCATGATTTTGAACGGATTTCTTTTAGATTATCTGATGCGTCCGTTTGGCTTAAGGTTGAATCTAAAAGAAATAATAGGTCTGCCTATAATAACCAATTTTTATAACTTAATCACTCCATTTAGGGGCGGTGCAGGTATTAGGGCAGTATATCTAAATAAAAAGCATAATTTCCCGTATGTGCATTTTCTTGCAACGCTTGGGGCAATATATGTAATTTTATTTTTAGTAAATGGCTTAGGGGGTATACTCAGCATGATTTATATCTGGCTAAGTTATAACATATTTAATTGGATAATTTTTTTAGCATTTACAGTTTTTACTTTATTTTTAATTGTAATAATAATTCTATCCCCTAAATTGCCTAAAAGCAAAAATAGTCTAATAAATAAATTTATCAAAGTAATTAACGGCTGGCACTTGATTAAAGATAATAAACAAGTATTGTTTATCACAACTATAATCGGTTTAGTGCAGTTAATATTAGGCGCTATCAATACTATGATTACATATAATTTATTTAGTATCCAGATAGATTTTTTTAAAGCATTATTTATTGCATCAGTAGGTTCACTATCAATACTTGTTGCAATCACTCCCGGAAATCTAGGCGTTGGCGAAGCAATAAGCATATTCTCTGCAAATTTAATCGGAATACCATTAACAGAAGCAATTGCTGCAACTATTTTATTAAGAGCAATAAATCTTGCAGTAATTTTAATCTTAGGACCTATCTTCTCATATATATTAATCAAACATGAAAAATAGCATAAAAGAAATTGTAGGAAAAAGCTTTTACCAGTTATTGCTAGTTTATTCTGCATTGATACTGGCAATTAGTTTAAACCTGTTCTGGAAATATACTTATCATTTTGAACTTTTTGCTTTAATTATTGCTATTCTTGGAACTTTTGAAATAAGAAGATTAAACACTAAAAGTATAGATAAGAGATTATTATATTCATTATTTATTTTAGCTATAGTTTTAATCTTGCTAACAAGAATAATTCCCTATTTAGATAACAATATACCAATTGGTTATGATGCGGGGATTTACAAATATGGAATAGAATCTTTTGCAAAGGATTTTTTTAATGCAGATTCATGGGTAAAAGGCGCATTAGAACCGGGATTTTTATACCTAACAACTTTATTAAAATTACTTTTTAACACACAAACCATCCTAATTAGTTTTTTTATATTATGTAATATTTTACTTGGTTTTTCAATATATAAAGCTGCAAAAGAATATTTTAATGAAACTTCTGCAATTATTGCATTAATGCTCTATTCGGTTTCATCAATACAATATTTGGTTTTTACTTATCTATATTATAAAAATATATTAGGATTAAGTTTTATGCTGTTTGCATTTTATTTTTTAAAAAGAGAAGATAATCTAAGATTTATTATCTTCGGAATATTAACCGGGATAATCCATAGACCAACCTTTTATTTATTTGGACTGTCATATTTAACATATACAATTTATGATTATAATAACATTAAACAAAATATAAAAAATGGGATATCAATTTTAATCTTTACAGCAATATTTTATATCGGCTTTTTTAAAGAATCAATATTGCCATTGATTAAGCCAGTTGCAGAATCTTTTATTTCTCCTGGTTCTTCAGCAGGCACATTTATTAATTTTTTTACTTACCAGTATTCAACTTTAGCATATCTTGCATTTTCAATATTGGGATTTTTTTATCTTATTCAATTTAATAAGTTTAACATATTAACATTTTATACTGGAATCACCGCAATAATAGTTTATTTTCAGTTATTTTTCTTTAATAGATTTATCATTCATCTTGATATTGCGTTGATTATTCTTGCAGGTGCCGGTTTTAACCAGATTATAACCCGAAAATTAGGTTTCTTAATTACTCTAATTTTACTTTTTAGCGCAGGTTTTGTTACAATCAATCACGCTATAAGTACAAATTCTTTAATAAATCAAAATGAATTAGAAACGATAGTACATGTATCAACATTAGAAAAAGATGCTTATATAATGACTACTAATTCAATTTATTCACCATGGGTCTTAGGATATTCAACTAGAAAAACGATTGCGCCAGGACTTTTTAATTATAATCTGCATAATAAAGAAGAATGGACTGAGTTCTGGACAGCCGATAATCAAACAAAACTAAATGAATTTATGGACAAATATGAGCAACCTTTATATATCTTTATTGGGGAACAACAAAAAGATAACTTAAAACAGTTTGATAATTGTATGCTGCCAGTTTATGAAAAAGAATCAAACGTAATTTACAGGTATATTTGTTAAAATAATGGAAAAAAACTTAGCAATACGGAACTCAACATCAGAATTTTTAATCTTTACAGTTAAAGCTAATGACGATTCCATAGAAGTAAAATACGCAGATGACAATGTTTGGCTTACTCAAAATATGATTGCTAAACTCTTTGATAAGGGCAGAAGCACCATAACAGAACATTTAAGTGCTATTTATTCGGAGGGAGAATTAGATAAAAATTCAACTTGTCGGAATTTCCGACATACTGCTTCAGATGGTAAGGAGTATAATATTAAATTCTACACAAAAAATGAAAACTAAAAAATTAAAAACAAATAAGCTAGTATTAATTATTGGACTGATTCCCTTAGTATTAATTTTATACTTAGTTAGTCAAAACTATATATTCTCTCATGAGATAGAGTATTTATATGATATTGGAAATGGAAATGAAAATTATTTATCTCCTGTTGATAGAATTTCTGAACCGATAAATACTGAATATCGGGAATTACAGGCAGATTTAGTCTATTTTGATGCGGAAGTGCCAAAAAACGCAGAATCAATTACAGTAACAACAAAATTAAAGAATATTAAAAATCAAAAGATTAGTCTTGGCGCAAAAGATAAAGAAGAGTGGCATTATACTTACAAACCGCTTGAAAATTATTTAATTGAGACACAAACTATAACTCGTAATGGGAAAACTTATGTTTCAATATCTTCTGATTCAAATATATGGTATGTTGTAGATACAATTTTTAATTTAGAGCAGGATAAACTATTCATTAAGGACAATAAGTTAAGTTTAGTATATCATGTTCCTAAATTAGTAAAGACAAATAGCATACCAATTGACTGGATAAATATTAAAATAAAAACGAAAGGAATAATTTAATGAAACCAATATTTAAGAAAAACAGTGCCGAAATTGTAAATTCTTTATTTCAGTCTTTGTTAGTTACATATTTAATATTATTATTAATTGAAGAATTACAAAAAGGTTTTGTTTCAATTTATTTAAATTTAAATTATTTATTAATTCTTGTAATAATTGCAGGCATTTTAGATGTATTTTCAGAACAGCCAAAGCTAAAGAAAGAAAAAGCCACTAAAAAAGATTATGCATTAATTATATTTTTAGGTGTTTTAGGTTTTGCTATAATTAAGTATAAGACCTATGCTTTAGGTTGGATATCATGGTTAATTTCAGCAATAGCAGGAATATTAATAATATTATTATCATTTTTGGTGCTTGAAGAAGATGAAAAAAAACCATAAAACTATTTTAAAAATAGTATTAATTATTTTATCAACCTTATTTATATTAAGTTTAGTAATTTTATTTTTTTCAAAATTAGATCTAATTAGTTCTTTTAGGATTGTTTTTGGTTCAGTTTATGTTTTGTTCTTGCCTGGATTTTTAATATCGTATTTATTTTTTCCAAAAACATCCGAATTAGAAAAAAAAGGATCAATCGATTGGATTGAGAGAATAGCTTTATCTTTTGCTTTATCAATTGCAGTTGTGCCTTTATTTATATTTTATTTAAATCTTTTAGGCCTGAAAATTACTGCATTAAATTCAGTTATTGTAGTTTTAATTATTATTTTACTTAGTTTAGGGATTATTTTTAGGAAAAAGAAATTAGAAAAAGTTCTTGCCTCTTCTCTTAAATACTAGGGGGTATTATGAGATAAAGAATTCTTTAAGGCAAGAACTTTTATAAAAATTATAAAAAAAAGTAAGGGTTTACCTTACTATTTCTATGCCTAATTCTCTACCGAATTCAGCGCGCGTAGCAGCGGCTTGTTTTTTATCCATTTTACCTAATATCCATGGTGATTTAACACCAGTTATAATAGTCATAACAATTAATCTGCCTTTTAGATTGTCAGAAACCCTTGCGCCCCAAATAACGTTTGCATCATCATCTAATGATTCAGTTACTAGTTCACCAACTCTATTTATATCTTCAAGAGTCATGTCCGGACCTCCAGAGATATGGATTAAAGCGCCAGTTGCACCTTCATAACTAATATCTAACAATGGATTGCTTAATGCCCCTTTAACGGATTCTTCAACTCTGTTATTTGTATCAGATGAACCTACTCCTATTGAAGCAACACCGCCAGAGGTCATTATTGCTTTAACGTCTGCATAATCTAAGTTAACTAATGATGGAATTGCGATTGTTTCAACAATACCTTTAATCATAGTGGCAACTAATTCATTTGCAACAGCAAAAGCTTGTTGTACAGGCAGGTTACCCGCAATTTGAACAAGTCTGTTGTTATCGATAACAATAACTGTATCAGATACTTGTCTTAACTGTTGTAATCCAAATTCAGCTTTATCAACTCTTGCCCTTTCAATTTTAAAAGGCATTGTAACTGTTCCGATAACAATTGCACCAGTATCTTTTGCTACTTGCGCAACAACTGGAGCTGAACCTGTGCCTGTTCCTCCGCCCATTCCTGCGCATACAAATACCATATCAGCGCCTTTTAAAGAATCTTTAATTTCAGCTATACTTTCTTTAGCTGATTCAGCACCTTTTTCAGGGAAACCCCCGCAACCTAAACCTCTTGTTAAATCTTTACCGATTAAGAATTTTCTATCTGCCTCAGTAATATCTAAGTGTTGTTTATCTGTGTTGCATGCAATAATTTCTGCACCGCGAATCCCTTTTTTGTATAACCAACTAACCATATTGTTACCGCCGCCTCCTGCGCCAATAACTTTAATATTAGCTTGTCCAACATTGAATCCAGATAAATCTGTACTGTTTTTCATAGCGTTTTCCACCATAAATTCCATCATTTTTTCCATCCCCCTTAATTCTATTTTGTTTGAGCTTGAATAGTCCAGTATAGTAAAATTTATATATTACTAATACAACTATCTTAGTAGAAACAGTTTTTAAGATCGCCAAATCTTACTTACGCCAAGAATCAACTTTGTTAAAATTTTCAAATCGCCAAATTTGAAAAATTTAATATTTGTTTAAAAGTTAAAATTCTTATCTTTTTTTAAGTTGTTCTTATATTTAAATCTTTTTATTTTATAAAATTTTATTTTGTTATCATTTTTATGTAGCAGTTTTAACATTTTATTAATCTATTCTCAAGTGTTAGTTTAGTTTTTTTAGAACATTTTAAATATTCATATTCTTTACGTTTTTATAATGGTCCAAATTATTAAAAAAAATATGGATTCTGGTTCAAATGAACAAGGAAATTCTGCAGGGGTAAATGCATTACTTCGGGGCGGGTCGCCACAACAACATTTTTTAGGTTCATTATGGGATAATTTAAAGTCATTTAACCCCTTTAAAGAAAAATATGAGATTCTTAATGATAATTTTATTATTTATAATGGCAAAAAATTGTATCAGATAAGGGCTCTTTATGATTTTTTATCTGTAAAAAAAGGGAATCTTGGAGGATATGTTGAATCGAAATTAAACCTTTCGAATAGTGGGACTTGCTGGATATATGATAACGCAAAAATTATGGGTGGCGCACAGGCATTTGGCAATGCCCAAATCTTAGATAATGCTGTTGTTTTTGATGGAGCATCAATTTCAGACAATGCTAAAATTAGTGGTGAGGCATCTGTTTATGAGTTAGCTGTTGTTTATGGTAATTCAGAAGTGGCTGATAATGCTGAAGTTTATGGAAATGCTCATGTATATAAAGAAAGCAAAATTTTCGGGCATGCTAAAGTTTGGGGAAATGCGGAGATATATGGTGAGTTGCCTGAAGGTGTAAAAATACATGGTTTTGCTAGTGTATATGGCGGGGCAAAGGTTTATGGCATGGCAAAAGTTTATGGAAAGGCCCTGGTTTATGGTTTTAAGGTTGAAATAATGGGCTTGGCAAAAGTTTATGGTGGTGCTGAAGTTTCCGGCAGAGCTTTGATATATGATGAAGCAGAAGTTTTTGGTTCTGCGCGTATTTTAGGCCATGCAAAAATTCATGGAAAAGTTAAAATCAATAAAGGTAATGTTACTGAAGAGATTTATTGATTAATTTTGCGTTCTTAACTTGGTAAATGCCGGTGCACTCGTTTTCCATAATTTTTTTAGCGTCATTAATTTCTAGTTTTTTCGTGAAGTTTGGCCCGTCAATAACTAATGATTCAAATTCACCGCCTTCACCTGCAACATTTATCCCGGGTATTTTTGCTAAATGGTCTATGAATTCATTTGTTATTTCTCTACCCAAGTCTTCTTTAGTCAAACCTTCTGCAGCAATTGAGCCAATTATAACCTTAAATCCTTCATTTATCAGTTGTCTCATTTCAACTTCTTGATTCATATGCCATAATGGAGAAAAGCTCTTTAGGCCAATTTTATCGCAGATTTGTTCAATACGTTCTCTTTGGTAGTTTGAAAATAATGCCCCTGTTACAATACCTTCAATTTTATATCGTTTTTTAGCTTTATTTAATGCCTTTTCAAGATCTTTAAGTTCATTTTCTTTTTTGCCTTCTGTTTTTTGTTCTATAATCGGTATTTGAAGTGATTCGGATTGTAATTTTGCAAGATTTATGTTTGGCGTATGAAACATATATGATTCTTTATTGCTGCTTATTATAGTAATCAGACATTCTATCTTATAATTTTGTTGCTGCATTACATATAAAGCATAGGCGCTATCTTTGCCTGAGCTGAATAATGCGCCTAATTTTAGATTGTGTTTTGGATAGAACTTTCTTAAATATTCGGAAATATATTTTAATTTGGCCTGCTTTGTTAATTTTTTTAATGCTTTGTTCATGTTGCTTCCATACTGGGCAGCCCGTTTTTTTCTCATTGCATATTTTTCAGGCAGGCCCATTTTTAGCGCCGTTTCCCTTAGTATCAGTTTAGTAATCTCTCCTTTTATCTTATATTTTGAAGGTATCCTTATAGCATATTTAACAAGTTCAAGATTAAGGAAAGGTATCCAATTTTCTAAAGTATTATACAGTGCAATTACATTGTCCCTGTAAAGATCTCTTTCATATATTTTAAGCAATCCTGATAAACATTCTTTGTTAATATCATTTGATTCTTTATGTCTTTGATATCCGGCAAATATTTCTTCTGAACCTAAACCGCTGACAATAATATAACATTTATCTTTGCTTGCTTGTTTGCACGCTGAAAAAAAAGTCAATGCAACTCCAACTTTGGTTGTGTCTGTTGATTCTATAAGGGGCACTATTTCCTTTAAAAGTTTAGGAATTTTTGATGTTTTAATTTTTATTATTTTGTGATTTAAATTTAGTTCTTTTGCAAGCTCAACCGAATACTTTAAATCTTCTGGCTCTTTGAGGTTTTTATCGTCTAACACTGTAGTGTAACATTTAAAATTCGCACCTGCCTTTTTTAGCATGAGCGCAAGTAAACTTGAATCAATGCCTCCTGAGAGCAGCAGGCCAATTTTCCTTTTTTTGTCAAGTCTTTCAACGAACGCTTTTTCCAATAGGGGGATTAATTTTTGTATTATTTTTTCTTTGGTATCTTTAATTTCAGGTTTTATATCTAAGAATAACCTTTTTTTGAACTTTACAATTTTAGTTTTATGGTTATAGATTAAAATCTGTCTTGGATTTAATTCTTCAATGTTAATATATCCTAATTTTTCTAATGCTTTTTTTTCAGAAGCAAATGCAAGACCATTATGCGTAGAATACCAGATTGGGAGTTCTCCAATTATGTCTCTTGCAAGGTATAATGTTGTGTTGTTTAAGTATGAAAAAGCATAAACTCCCTGAAACTCGTTTATTGCATTTATACCTTTTTTATCAAGTAAAATATGCATCATGTCTGAATCATTTCGGGGTTTTACATTATATTTTAGGGCTAGTTCTTTCCAGTTATACACTTCGCAATTTGCTGCAAATACTGAATTTTTTCTTATCAGCGGTTCTTTTACAAAACCAATCATTGCATATAAACAATGGCCGATTGCGTAGTCATCTTTATTGTAAACACCCCTGGCGTCTCGGCCTCTATACTCAATTAAGTCTAATCCCTGATTTGCGAGTTTTTTTGCTTCTTTATTTCCAAATATGCCAATGATTCCGCACATTAGAAATAATTATATGGAGATTTGTATAAAAAGGTAATGGTTATAAATAATAAATTATATCATTATTGCACGTGGCATAATATTCTTAATTTAATCGGCAATACGCATGGCATTAAGATTGGCGGTGTTTATGTTAGAATCTTGAATGTACAACTAAATGGGTAAGAACTTGCATATACTTTTTTTAAACTAAACCGCACCAATGTTGCTTTTGTATCTGTATAAAGACTTTTAGCTTGATTTTTATCATTGCCATTTTGTATCATCCGAATAAAAAGCGCACATCACTGAATTTATTACTACCGTAACATAATTACGGTTTAGAACATTTTGATTATATCATAATTCTCATTCTTGAGAATTCCAAAACCTTTTCTTCAGTTATGATTTTTTTCATTTGAATAATAATTCCTCTGTTTTATTGACAAAATCTAAAACTTTAGTTTCATAAATATCTATTGTTTCTTGGCTGAATCTGATGTTTGTCGCATAACTTGCATCATGCCGGTCATCCTTAAGGTTGGTGTAAAGTTCTGCATCTTCTTTATTTATGGAAAGCTCATTTAATAATATTGCTTCATCTCTGGTTATTGCATATTTTTTTATTAGAATAAGAATTGTTGCATAATGATTTTTTGAGTAATAATTTTTATTTGTGATTAGTGCTAAAGCAGAATGATATAATGAATAGTATAAAGTTACAATAAGCCAGTCATTGAATTTTTTATATCTTTTGTTTAATTTGTAAAATTCTAAATTAGGTCTTGCTTTTTTTAGATGTGATTTTATTAGTTCCGGGTTATTTTTGATTAGTTTTATATGTTTTTTAGTTATAAAGAAATTTATCTCTTTTTCTAAATATCTTTGGTCTAAGAATAATTTATCAATATTCATCTAACATTACCTCGTAAAAGTTTTGTTCTTTATAAATTGGAAAGCCTGTCTTTCTTGCCTGTATAATTACATCATCTTTATTTTTTAGGAATTGTTCTATTGTTGCTTGAAATAGTGAGATTGGATGTTTTGAGGTTATTTCTGCTTCTTTTTTGTTATTGATCAAGTTTATTTTATTAGCTATTACTAAAATGTCTATATCACTTCTTTTTTGTTCTTCTTTTCGGGATGCAGAGCCAAATAAGATTATAGTGTATGTCTCTTTTGGAATATTGTTTAAGAAGTTTCTGAGGGGTGTTTTAATTCCAATGTTTAAATCATTGAATTTTTGCATTGCTATTTCTGAAAATTTTAAAGCAAAGAGTTTTTTGTTATTTATTTTGTAGAAAGTGTTTGATTTGGTTTTTTCTTGGGTTAATGTGTTACTTTTTGTTAGTTTGTTTAATGTATTTGTTAAAGAGCTGTCTGAGAGTTTTGATAATCCTTTTATTTCATTAAAATATAAGCTATTTTTTTTACTTTCAAAATACGCTTTGTAAATCTTATCTTCTGGCTTCATTTTACTTATTGTTAATGCCCAACATTTATAAATGCTTCTGTTTTTGGAGTTATTGCTTCTGTTTTTGGAGTGGGGATTTATTATGCTTTAGCTTCGACAGGAACTCTTATATCGTAGGACATCGAATGTAGGTGTTTACGTAACCAATTTAACTAGAGAATTCCCCATCGCTTGCGGTGGGGTTATTCATAGAAATTCGGATTAGTACATTTAACGCCTGAACGAACATTAAAAAGAACTGTTGGGGGTTTAATATTAATTTTGAGGGGTTGAGCGGGTAAAGTAAATGAATGATCTAAAATTTTATATGAACGTGGATAGTGCAAGTAAAAAAGCTATTTATCTGAAAGCAACTGCAGATGAAGTTATAGAGTATAAGGATTGGATGGAGATGGTGAGGAAACTTCAAAGCGTAAGGAATTATGAGTGATGGATTTTTATTACTTCTTTCCGAATTTTAGAAATATATTCCGCTGGCATAATGCCTAAATTTATCGCTTTTAAGAATTTTAGCTTGATTTTTATCATTGCCATTTTGTATCATCCGAATAAAAAGCGCACATTACAGAATTTATTACTTCCGTAACATAATTACGGTTTAGAATAGTATTACTTTTTTTCATTAACTTTATAAAGTTTAATTTCTTAATTTTTGGTTGTTAGATTTGATTATTAGAGGCATTAAATTATATGAGGTGAATTATAAATGGTAGAATTTGATGATTTTGGTCCTGAAATGATTATTGAATATTATCATCCTCGACTTAAGTTTCATGCTGTAACTGTCATTGATAATACTGCGCTTGGTCCGGCAAAAGGCGGAATAAGAATGACCGGATATGTTGGGGTTGATGAAGTTTCTAGACTTGCAAGGGCAATGACTTGGAAATGCGCTTTAGCCAATTTACCTTTTGGTGGGGGGAAATCCGGAATTATGGTAGATAGTAAAAAGATTACATTTCAAAAAAAGAAGGAGATTGTTGAAGCTTTTACTGAATATTTGAGTAGGATAGCCCCTAAATATTACGTTGCTGCACCTGATATGTATATGGCTGAACAAGAAATGGAGTGGATAGCAAAAAAAGCCAATAATAAGAATATTGTTACAGGTAAACCTAAAAAGTTAGGCGGAATTCCGCATGAACTTGGAAGTACAGGTTTTGGTGTTTATCATTCAACACTCGTAGCGTTACAGCATATGGGTCTTGATCCGAAAAAAGTGACATTTGCGGTTGAAGGGTTTGGCAATGTTGGATGGTTTGCCGCTAAATTCATGTGCGAGAAAGGGGCAAAAATGGTGGCAGTATCAGATTCTAAAGGAGTATTAATTAATCATACCGGCATTGATTTTAAAAAACTTGCAACTCTAAAGAAAAAAAGCGGTTCAGTTATAAATTATGGTTCAGGTAAAGTGAGAAAGCCTGAAGTTATACTTGAGGTTAATGCTGATGTGTTGATTACTGCTGCTTTGCCTGATTTAGTTCAGCCTAAGCATGTAAGAAAAATGAAGTTTAAGTTAATTGTTGAAGGTTCAAATATCCCCATGTCGCATAGCACTGAATATTTATTGCATCAAAAGAGGATATTAGTTGTGCCGGATTTTGTCGCTAATGCTGGCGGAGTGATTAGTTCATATGTAGAATATATTGGCGGAACAACAGACCGAATGTTTCAACTTGTAGAAGGCAAGGTCCGAAAAAATACTCGCGAAGTTCTTGAATTGGCAGCTAATAAAAAAATTGCGCCAAGGCAAGCCGCAATGATAATTGCTAAAGACCGAGTATTGAAGAAATGTAAGAGATGCAGGGTCTGATTTTATTTATTTTTTATTAATTTTTTCGCAAATTTAATTTGCTCTATTGTGTCAAGCATTAAAAAATCAATTTGGTTATTAATTGCTTTAATGATTTCAATATTTTTTTTGAAATAGAATCCTACGACTTTTAAATTTAACGCATGTGATTTTTTAATAAATGATTTTTTTAAAAGAGGCGCAGGCACTTCAATGTATTTTGCCTTCAGTTTTACAGCTTTCCGCGGAAAGAAAAAAGTGTAGAACGGATACCAGAGAATGCCTTTCCATGTTTTGTTTATGAATGGGGCTGCGCAGTCTAAATTTGGAGCAATTTCCCTGAACTTTTTAGTAACTTTGGGTAAAAATGAGTCAATTACTACATATTTTTCCATTTTATGTTTCTTGATAAGGCTTAGTATTTCTTGTTCTGCGCCAGTTACTTTAATGTCAAGGAATATTTTGTTCTTGCCCCAAAATTTAAATATTTCATCCAATGTTGTGATATTGATTAATTGTTTCAATTCTTTTAATGTTAACTGGTCAATGTAATAACCTTGGTTGCCGATGATAAATTCTCTATTGTGGTGCAGTACAATTTGGTTATCTTTAGTTTTTCTTAGATCAATCTCAAGGACATTTATTTTATATTTTAATGCATTTTTAACAGAATCAAGACTATTTTCTTTGATATTATCTTGAACCAAACCACGGTGCGCAACTATTTCCATATTTGTTTTATAGGGATAAGGTTTTATAAATATTGCTAAATCTTGGAATATTTTTAGGGGGTTTTTCTATTTGTCATTTTCCTCAATATTTATATAGTTAATTATCATTAAAATGGCCATGGTAAAAAAAAAGCTCCGTATTGGTTTTTTTTCGTTTACTTGTTGTCAGGGCTGTCAATTTACCATTTTGTTCATTGACAAAATTCTGGATATATTACAACAGCTGGATGTGGGTTATTTCCATTTATTAAAAGATAAAGACAGAAGCAAAGAAGATTTTGATATTGCGTTTATTGAAGGGGCAATCACCACTAAACGAGAAGTTCGAAAGTTGAAGAATATTAAAAACAAGTCTAAATTTGTTGTTGCAATTGGCGCCTGCGCAGTTAATGGCGGGATTCCATCAATGAGGAATTATATGGAAAATCGAGAACTTGAAAAATATGTATATAACCAAAAAATGCTGAAAGATTCAATTGAGGTTGAACCATTAGATTGTTTTATTAAGGTTGATTATCATATGAGGGGGTGTCCTATTATTAAAGAGGAATTTGTTAGTTTTTTGGCGAATTATGCAAAAGGCAAGGTTATTACAGAGTTTAAAGGATCAGTATGTGACCAGTGTTCGAAAAGAGGTAAAGATTGTTACCTTGGAAAAAAAATAGTTTGCCTTGGAGCAATAACACATGGAGGATGTGACGCAATATGTACCAAAGATAATATTCCATGTATTATGTGCAGGGGGCCATTATCTTCCAGTAATTTTCCTGCGGAAGTAAGGCTATTCAAATCATGGGGTTTGAGTGATATGCAATAAGATGAGCAAGTTTGCCGATATTAGTTTAAAAGACCAGAAAGCGTGTGGGTTATTGGAAGATGGAATGCAAAAAAAATCAAAATAAAAAGAATTGTAACAGTCCATATGGTTTATGTTTAAAGAAAGGTTTATGTTGTGAACATATAATATATCATAGAAAGAATAAGGAATTATCTGTTAGTTATTTTCACTGTAATGTGGAAAAAACATATGATTATGGTATTGAGAGGTTCAAAGTGTTATGAAAACAATAAAACTCAATCAGGTAACAAAAATTGAAGGGCATGCTAAGCTGCATATCATAGTTGATAATGGCATAATTAAAAAAGCATCATTAAAAAAGTGGGATGATCTTCCTCATATCACTTCAAGGATTTGCGGTATTTGTTCGCCGGTGCATGCCATTACTTCAGTAAGGGCTGTTGAAGATGCTTTCAATGTTAAGGTCAGTAAACAGTCAAGACTCTTACGCGAGTTAGTATTAATTGGAGGAACTTTACAGAGCCACGTTTTACATTTATATTTTCTTACATTGCCCGATTATATTGGATATAATAATGCTTTGGAAATGTTGCCTAAGTACAAACCTGAAATTGAAAGGGCGTTAAGGATTAAAAAAATGGGAAATATGCTAGTTGATTTTTTAGGGGGTAGGGACATACACCCCATTGCAGTTGTGCCCGGGGGATTGTCAAGGATTCCGGAACAAAAAGTTGTAAACGATTTATTAAAACATTTAAATTTAATAAAGAAAGATGCAAAAGCAACAGTTGAATTGTTTACATCGTTAAAATATCCTGAGATGAGCCATAAGAAATTGTTAGCGGCCTTATCCGGTGGGCATTATTTTGATTCAAACAAAATTATCATGTGCGACGATAAGCAGTGTTACCCTAGCCGTGATTATGAACAACATTTTAACGAATTTTTTCAAAAAGGGTCAACAGCTGAATTTGTGCAGATAGATGGCAAAAGTTATATGGTCGGCGCGCTTGCAAGGATGGTTAACAATTTTAATGCATTGTCAGGGTTTTCACAAAAATTAGTTAAAAAACATTTAATTGATAAAACTTCTCCTTATATGAACAATGTTGCTCAGGCAATCGAAATATATGAAGGTATTTTAAGATGCGTACATATACTTGAAAATCTGCAATTGAAAAATGAAAAGCTTAAGCCTATTAATGTAAGGCCGGCTGTTGGTATAGGCGCGGCTGAAGCGCCTAGGGGAATTTTGTTTCATAAATATAGTTTTGATAAAAAAGGTATTTGCGTTTCAGCTAACATTACAACTCCAACATCGCAAAACTTATTAAATATACAGGAAGCGATTAAGCAAAGGTTGCCTGCGATACTTAAATATAGTGAAGAAGAGATTAAGCTTGAGATTGAAAAGCTAATTCGCGCTTATGATCCTTGTATCAGCTGTTCTACCCATTTTTTGGAAATGAAACTGGAAAAAAATGATGAATAAGTATTTAATAGTGTGATATATATTATATTTTATGAGCTTATTAAGAAGAATTGCTTTGAGCATGGCTTTAACGGTTTCAAGCATTGCCAGGGGAGAACCTGTTCAATCTGTTTATCCTGATAATACTTATATGAATAATAAGATTGAACAATATTTTCAAAGACATCCCGGAAAGAAATATTCTATGGATAATGAGGTTTTTTTAGTTGCTGATGGACGCAATTCTGTAGGATACCGGGCGCTTGAAGAGAGAGTTTGGACACCTGAGGCTTTAAGTGAATTTTTGCAGAAAAATCAACATTATGCTACTGATGAAATTGACGGGCATGTTGGTACTGATTATATGGAATCGCCTCTTGAATTTTATTTGTCAGGAGGAGGAGATTGTGAAGATTTTGCGAACTTTGCAAATCATATGTTATTGAATAATGGGTATGATACTTCTATAATGCTTTTGCGTTCAGTTGAAGAAGCGCATGCGGTTTGTTATGTTTATCTTGGAGACAGGCATGCATATATTGATAATACCGGTTATTATGAATTTGAAAATGTAAAAGACTTGAGGGACTATGCAAGCAATATATTTGCATTAAAAAAATGGGTAGTTGGTGGGTTAATATGTCCAGATTATTCTGTTAGTAATGGATATGTTGTTAGTGAAGGTTTTCAAAATCCGGAGATTTTAGATGATATTTGCGAATTAATTGAAAATTTTCCTGTTGATGATAATGAAGTAATGGAGATTCTTAAAAATACTCCTGTTGATGATAATGGGGCCACGGATATTTTTAAAAATAATTTATCTGATGATAATGAAGTAATGGATATCCTTAAAAATCTTAAATTTTAATATTACGATGAAAAAAAATAAATTAACTTCAATCGTACTTGGATTAACTTTACCTCTTATGAATTTAATGTATCAACCAATTAGTGTATATTCTGGGCCTATTTTATCAAATGATAAAGCAGTAGAAAATAATGAGTTAGAAAATAAAGGGTCTGAAAATAATGGATTAGAAAATCAAGCATCAAGAACTAATGAGTCCGAAAACAAAGGATTAGAAAATAATAAAAATGTTGAATTTGTCAAAAGTTTAGATTTAGAGAAACTGAATAATTTAATTGGCAAGATGCAATATGTGCCATTTAAGGAATACAACCAGATTAAGCCTGCCCAGGGTAATGTAGATACTTCGGACTTAGAAAATCTCATAAAATTAACTGATTTATATGACTTTAAAATCAGTAATATAGAAAAATTAATTCAGAACAAAGAGAGTTTTTTTGAACAAATTATGAAAACTTCTAAAGCATTACATTATAAAAATCATCATGAGTGGGACATTTCCGGATTTATCAGGTGGAGTACTAATTTGGTGCGGTTTTGGTCAAGTTATAATTATGAAATGGTTACGCCTTCTGTAGGTATCGGATTGGACATTGATAATGATGGTATTGGTGATATGATTAATAAGAAATATTACTTAAGTTTGGGAAAAGGTATTAAGAAAAAGGCGTGTAAAAACCCGAGAGAGTTTGTAAAGTCTGCCAAGGAACTTGCCTATAAAATTGATCAAACTTCGCTTGATGCCCAGCTGAAAGAAGTTGGGGGCAAAGAAGGAAAATTAAAGTTAGTCTGTAGAAATTTGGCTATGTTAAATCAATTGGTATATGAGACAAGTAAACATCTTAACTTCAGCAGTAAAAATACATTTTGTTTTAGAGTTTCAAATGATGAGCATATGTGGAATATATTTGCCACGGTTAATGAACAGGGGGTATTCTACACATCAGTAGATCCTACGTTTGCAGATAATGGTAAAAATAATTTTTCATTGAAAACAGAACTAGATTTCAGCAGTCCGTCACATAAAGAATTTTTATGGAGAGAAAATCAGGTTTATCTTTTTGCAGGGACTGTATTAAAAAATGAGTCTGCTTTTTTTGATGCATTTAGTGTTTATAATAAGGCTCTTAAAAAGAATCCTCTTATCTACAAAAGCGAGTTGCCAATGGCAATGGCAGATTTATATTCTGAGATGGGTATGAAACGGGTTGCTGTTGCTTTTTATAAAATCAGCAATCATGCATATTCTAAATATCAATTGGGATATCTTTTGCATGAACAAGGGAATTTCTTGGAGTCTAATGGCGCTTTAAGTTCACTGCTTAATCTTTATGATGAAGGTAATTCAGGAAAGTATGAGGATAATCCTTTTTTTGATGAAGCGTTGCCATTAAGCGGGCTAAATTATTTTAGTATTAAAAAATATACTAAAGCAATAGAGGCGTTTGAATTGAGTTTAAAAATAAACCCGAGATATAGGGGGTTGTCGGCTTATTGGTTAGCTAAATCATATTTGGCGCAATCTGATATCCCTAATTCGGCGGCTGCGCTGAAATTATTGGAAAAAGAAAACTCGGATTTTGATCCGGCTGAAACGTTATTCCTTTTAAAAAAAGATTATTGGTATTAATTCATCGGTAAACCAATTATAATCACTTCATTTATTTTGTCTAAACCTTTCATCAGTTTTAAGAAAAATTGCAAATCAAAATCGTGACAGGATATAGTTGATCTGTTTTTTAGCATATCAATATTTGTAATTATAGTGGGTTTTTTTAGGCCTTTAACAACATCCATTATGCAGATTATGCCTTTTTCTTCAAGGATTTGTTCTATTTTGTCACATTTGATAAATTCTATATTTGGAATTTTTAAATTATCCCCCAGTTCTTTAGCAAGTTTGTCGTTTTTAATGTATTCATTGCCAAAACAATAGATTTTCATTTGCTAAATAATCCAATTAACTCTGCTTTTTCAATTACATGAGGTTGCATTGCCTGTTCAAGGCCTGCTTTGGTTGATGTTTTAGGAAGATTTAATGTTGTATCAAGCGCATAAAGTTTGAAGAAATATCTGTGTGTTCCTGAGGGGGGGCAAGGGCCAATGTAATTTGTTTGGTTTGCACTGTTTGTTCCCTGCATGCTTCCTCCAGGCACTGAGTTTTCATATATTTTTTCTGTGATTGGTATGTTCCATACTATCCAGTGCACCCAAGTTCCTCTTGGCGCGTCAGGATCGTCCATGATTAATACTAATGATTTAGCTTTTACAGGAATATTCTCTATTTCCAAGCCTGGATTAAAATTATTGCCTTTACATGTAAATTTTTCTGGAATCTTTTGATTATTTTTAAAGTCTGGGCTTGTAAGTTTCATCATATTTACTTCTCTTGCGCATCCTGCAATTATTATTAGCAGGATAAATAATATTATTTTTTTCATTTCTTTATAGGCTGAATATCCGAAACTTTGCTCTGAATAGGATTTTTATTTTATCTTTACT
The DNA here is from genome assembly GCA_018303425.1 of Candidatus Woesearchaeota archaeon. NCBI lineage: Archaea > Nanobdellati > Candidatus Woesearchaeota > Candidatus Woesearchaeota archaeon. The sequence continues at coordinate 28,705 of JAGVYF010000012.1, forward strand.
TCTGTCAGGATAAGTTCATCGCCTTCTATAACTTTAGGTTTATTTTCACATCTTGGGCAAGTATAAAGTACATTTTCATGATTTTTTTCAATTATTTTGGGTTCACCTTCATAACCGCACCCGCATTTGATATTTGATGGTTTTATGGTGAAGTTTACTATCCAGCCCGTTAATTCCTCAATTCTGCCTTTTATATCATGATCATGAAGGTCGCAAAGTTCACCCATTTCAATAGAAATTTCTTTAATTTCGCCATGTTTTTTTGCTTCTTCAATTATGCGCTGTACTGCGAATAAATCATGCATAGAGTTTAACCATATTTATGAGTATAAATAAATTTCTATTATATATGATAGATTGAAATAGCGGTATTAATTTCTATAAATCTTTAAAAAAGGCATTAGTCTGAAACGTTATGATGACGAAAGCATTAATTATTTCTGGTGAACTTGGAAAAATAGTGGCCAGGCAGAAATCCAGCAAATCATTGGAAATTGGTGAGTTGCTTGTAACAGAAGACGGCAGTTCAAGGATCATATATGAGGTTACGGATTTGCTTTTTGGGTCACAAATTTCGCAACAAAATTTAGAATTAATGTCCGGATTAAAACTTGAACATGATTTGGATAACGATCTGGAATTGCTTGATGCAGACTTAAGAATGTACGGGCTTGCGCTGCTTAAGCCTCTTCTATATATAAATGGGCCTAATGTCACATTGTGTAAAACTTTGCCTAAATTTTTTGCAGAAGCGCGCGAGTTAAGGAAGGAAGATTTAGAATTCCTTTCCAAACCTGAAAACAGTTTATGCTTTGGTAAACTTCGTTCTGGTTCAAAGCAAGTTGATGTTGATATTTATTTGCCGGGGAAAGAGGTTTTTTCTCACCATATTTTAGTTTCAGGCACAACCGGCAGGGGTAAATCTGTGTTGATGTCAAATTTATTATGGGACACTATCGACAAAGATTATTGCGGAATCTTAATCCTTGACCCCCACGATGAATATTATGGCAGAAATAAGTTTGGGTTGAAAGATCACCCCAAAAAAGAAAATGTGTTATATTATACGCATAATCATGCACCGGTAGGGGCGAGAACTTTAAGGATAAATATTAATTGTTTAAACCCGTCACATTTTAACGGGGCTGTATTTTTTTCAGATGCGCAGAAACAAGCAATGAACGCTTATCATAAAAGGTATCATGATAATTGGATCGAGGCAATAGTATTAGAAAAACCTTTAGATGTCAGTTTTCAGGAGGCTACAATTGGCGTAGTGAAAAGACGACTATTGAATTTACTTGATCTTGATTTTAATGGTTCACAGTTGTTCTGCAACGGGGTTTTTTCTCTTAATACCGGTGAAACAACTGTGGGGGATATATGCAATGAGCTTGAATTGGGGAAGAAGGTGGTGATAGATACATCTTCTTTTTCAGGTTCTGTTGAAATTTTAATAGGGTCGTTAATTACTTCAGAAATTTTTTATAAATATAAACGGCACAAAATTCAGGGAGCATTAGACGAGAAACCAGTTATTTCTATCGTGCTGGAAGAGGCGCCTCGTGTCTTAGGCAAAGAAGTTCTTGAGCAAGGTCCGAATATATTCAGTACGATTGCCCGTGAAGGCAGAAAGTTTAAAATTGGTTTGACCGCAATTACTCAGCTCCCTTCTTTAATTCCCCGGCAGATATTAGCAAATATGAACACTAAAGTAATCATGGGTATTGAAATGGCAGCTGAACGTCAAGCCATCATTGAAAGCGCTTCGCAAGATTTAAGTTCCTCATCTCGTTCAATTGCATCTTTAGACAAAGGCGAAGCGATTGTTACTTCAAATTTTAGCAAGTTTGCCGTGCCTGTAAAGATTCCAATGTTTACTCGCGAACAAAAAGAAGTTAAGAGGGAGACATTAAGTTTTTCCGGGGTAGGGTTATGAAACAAGAAAAGTTTTCTTTTTTTAAGCTTCAAATTGGGGCAGTTTAAAAATGAAGTTTGCTCATTTTGCTGATTGCCATATTGGTTCCTGGAGAGACCCAAAATTGAGGGGTATAAGCACTGAAGTTTTTATTAAAACCATTGATGAATGTATAAAGAGAGAGGTTGATTTTGTTTTAATCGCAGGAGATTTATTTAATACATCGTTGCCTGCAATTGAATTATTAAAAGAAGTTGTTGTTAAACTTAAACATTTGAAAGAAGCCGGGATTCCGGTGTATATCATTGCAGGCAGCCACGATTTTTCTCCATCCGGCAAAACTATGTTAGATGTGTTAGAAGGTGCCGGTTTAGTTGTCAATGTTGTTAAAGGTTCAGTGGAAGACGGAAAATTAAAACTTAATTTTACAGTTGATATTAAAACAGGTGTAAAAATTACAGGTATGCTGGGTAAAAAAGGCATGCTTGATAAAGCTTATTATGAAAATTTAGAGCATTCAAATTTAGTGAAAGAAGGAGGTTATAAAATTTTTATGTTTCATACTGCATTGACTGAGTTTAAGCCGGCGGAGTTTGAAAATATGGAATCTCAACCCCTGTCTTTGCTGCCTAAGGGTTTTAATTATTATGCCGGCGGCCATGTTCATTACATCTTTGAAAAAGATGAGCCAGAGTATGGCAAGATTACATATCCAGGGGCTTTATTTCCTGCAAATTTTGGAGAACTTGAAAAATATGGAAATGGCGGATTTTACATTGTAACTGAAAATAATCATGAGTGGGTGCCAATTTCAGTTTTGAACACTTTTAATATTTCAGTTGATTGTGATCATAAAACTCCTGAGCAAGTAACACATAAAATTAATTCATACATTGAAGGTATAGAGTTTAATAATACAATTGTTATTTTAAGGGTTTATGGCACTCTTGAATCCGGAAAAATTTCAGATATTAACTTTAATTCGATTTTTAAATCTCTTTATGATAAGTCTGCATATTTTGTAATGAAGAATACTTCAGGCATTAAGACTAGTGAATTTGAAGAAGTGAAAGTTGCAGTTCAGGATGTTGATAAGATTGAAGAGCTAATGATTAAGGAACACGCAGGTAAGATTAAAGTTGATGAAATGGATATTGATAAAGAAAAAAGTTTAGTAAATAGTTTGTTAAATATCTTATCATTAGATAAACAAGAGGGCGAGAGGGTATCAGATTTTGAGTCCCGTTTAAAACAAGAATTGGGGGGTTTGTTATGGTAGAAAATTGGTCCGGTTTATCATTGAACGAAAAAAAGAAGATTGCGCGGGGAAGGTTAGAAGAAAGATTAGCCGGTTCAGAGCGAGAACTTGAGATTGATCAAATTGATGTCATAGCTGGATCTCGCATGAATTCTTTAGAGTATAATTGTCATCATGGTTTTGAACAGAAAGCCAGAGAGGCTTTAGAGTTTCTTATTCCCTATTGCAGAGACACTGGAAAAGAAAAAATGTTGGAAAGAGCAAGAAGTCTTTATGAGAAAAGTTTTAAATAATTCAGGGTTTATATCTTAACATAGTTCTAGGGAATGCGATTGCGTCTTTGATTGAGTCCAGTCCGCAGATCCATGCAATGATTCTTTCAACACCCATACCAAATCCGCCATGTGGCACTGAGCCATATCTCCTAGTGTCTAAATAGAATTCATATTCTTCTATCTTTTCTCCGTCTTCAATAAGACGTTTTTTAATTTTTTCAATATCCGCTTCTCTTTCAGAACCCCCAATGATTTCGCCGTAACCTTCTGGCGCAATAAAATCGCAACCTTTTACAGTTCTTTGGTCTTCTTCATCTTCTTTCATGTAGAATGCTTTTACAACTTTAGGGTAATTTGTAACAATAATGGGCGTATCATAAAGTTTTGATAATTTATCTTCTTCGATTGTTCTAAGATCTTTACCCCACTCAACATCCATTTTACATTTATCTTTTAATATTTTTATTGAATCGGTATATGTCATTCTAGGAAATGGTTTTTTCACGCTTGCTTCTAATGTTTTAGTATTTCTTTCAAGAATTTTTAGTTCGTCTTGTCTTTCTTCGAGAACTTTTTTAATTACATGTTTAATCATTGATTCGCCAAAGTCCTGGATTTCTTTAAAAGTGATCCATGATGCTTCCATTTCCATCATCCAAAATTCTGTAAGGTGTCTTGAGGTTTTAGATTTTTCAGCTCTAAATGCCGGACTAATTGTATATATTTTATCAAGCGCAAAGATTGCAGGTTCTGCATAAAGCTGCCATGTTTGCGCGAGGAATACTCCTTTTTTACCGAAGTAAGGCACAGAAAACAAAGTTGAACCCCCTTCACATTGTATACTTTGAAAAATGGGAGAATGATATTCATAATAACCTTGACCACTACAATATTCACGTATTGCGCTGAATATTGCGCTTCTGAGCTTCATAATCGCAATCATTTTTTGACTTCTTAACCATAAATGTCTTTTATCTGCAAGAAATTCAACGCTTTGATCTTTTGTAATTGGATATTCATGTGATTCGCCTATAACTCTAAAATCATCAACTTGGATTTCAAAGCCTGTTGGGGCTCTTTCATCAGCTTTAATAGTGCCATTAAGTGTTAAAGAAGTTTCAACCTGCATTTTATCTGCAATTTCAAACTTTGCATCACCAACTATTTCTTTTTTGATAACACATTGGATTATTTGAGTAGAATCCCTTAATACCACAAATTTAAACTTGGAACTGCCACGTTCTCTATACACCCAGCCCCTAATTGAAACTTTGCCAGTTCCTTTTTCCATCGCTTCTTTAATTGTAAGAAATTTCATGATAGAGTGGGAGAATTTAGAACTTTTTAAAGGTTGTGCTTAAAAATTTAATTTTGTCTTGAGATATGGTTATATTATATTGTATTTGGGCGTTTAAATTCATTTTTGGGCTATTATGAAACCAGCGCCTAAAATACCTGCGAGAAAAAATAATAAAAGGCATTTTAGCCATGATGGTGTAGGTTTATCGTAATTTGGTGTTATAAACTGCCTGAGCGAAGGGATTTCATATTTGGTTCATTTTTTATAAAGTTCATATATTGATTTAAATCCGCCCAATAAATCTTCCACTTTTGGAGTTCTCCATTTTTCTTTTGTTTCTTTTCTTATTTTAAGTTCCTGTTCAATGAGCTCGTAAAATATTGGCCAGTAAGCCAGTTTTTGATGGGCTGATGTGCTTATTGTCAAATATGCGATTAATAGGTCTGTATGTAATTCTTTTACTTTAATTATTTTTAATTCTTCATTAACTGCATCAAAGTTTCCATCAAGAAAGTTATCATCAATTCTATCAAAGATTTCGTCAATTTGTCTGTCTATGCTCATATTGGAAATTATATAACTTGTTTATTTATTAAATTTGTTATTTATTAATTTATTATTATTTAGATAAAAAGGTATGTGTTAATTAGAAAAAAGTAATTATCCGATACAGCACGCAAAAGGAATAATTTATATACATATCTAAACTTTATTATTATATGAATATGGATAAAAAAGGTTCAATTGGCGAATTGATAGTAATAGTTTTTGTTATGTTATTAATTGGAGGGGCTAGTTTTTACATTTCTATGAACCGGAATTATACAAAAGCAGAAGTTGATGAGCGACTGAGTAAATTTAATGAAAAATTAAACAGCAAATCAGACAAACCTGCATGTAAACTTGTAGAAGTTGATTTTCAAAAAGATGCTAACAAAAACGATTTTGATATATGCAGTAGTATTAATAGGGAACCTTTATTAAGAATAATCTCTAAAGATATAACCTATTATAAGGGTCCCGGTGGTTCTTCTATGATAACTAAGTTCTGTTCTGCTGAAAGGCTCGTATCTAGTCAATCTATAACGGAGACTACAAAATCAAATATTGGGGCAAGCATATCGCTGCCATATAACGGAGATTGTTCTGTTAAAGATCCTTTAAATGGCGTGGCTGAAAATATTAAGATTAATCAAATCGATATTCTTTGCTGCTAATTGTCAAAATCTTACGAGGGTACCATCACAGGCTGATGGCATGCTCACTCTTTGGGTTCTTTAACTTACTATAAATAAATTTTTGATGCCGAATAAACTCCATTCAAAAACTAGTAGAAAATTAGTGTATTTTCTTATTAAATAATCAAACAATAAACCTTCAGTGAAATACACCTGTGGAAAATGAGATTTTAACTAGGAACCTTTATAAATAAAGTAGTTTAATTTATATCTTGGAATGTTAAACGCAAAAGAGTTTAATGAAATGAAGAAAGATGTTCTAAAGTTTGATGAACAAAGAGAGTTGCTTATTAAGAAATCAAGGGACGTATTAAAACTTTCAAAGCAAGTAATTTATGCGGTGCATCGTTCGGATTTATCCATGGCGGAAAAATTGGTTAAGGATATAAAAGGAGAATTAAAAGAGCTTGACCAATATGTTTCAAAAAATCCTAAAATGTATCATCAAGGGTCATATAAAGTTGCTGTTCAAGAATATGTTGAAGCATTGTTATTTTTTGGTTATGAAAAAGAAAGAAAGATTTATTCTAAAAAAGAGCTTAATGTTGATACTGATTATTATTTATTAGGAATAGCAGATTTATCAGGTGAACTTGTTAGAAGGGCAATATTGGATGCAACAAAAGGGGATTATCAAAGTCCATTCAAAGCTAAAGAATTGATATCTGAAATATATGAGTGGTTGTTAGAATTTGATATCCGTGAAAGTGAATTAAGAAAAAAGTTTGATGGCATTAAATATGATTTGAGGAAACTTGAAGATTTATGTTTTCAGTTAAGCCAGAAATAAATAAACAATGTTATTTACCACGCATATTTTATCTGCCCTATTATTAGGGAAGTATTTGGGTCATACCGGAGCAATTGTATTAGGTTCAACTTTAATCGACTTTGACCATATTTTTGATATGATCGTGAAGGGTAAAAAACATGGGTTTCGGAGGACACTTGAAGTTCTTTTCACTCCTTATCCTGAAGAAGACGAATCAAGAACCGTTTTTCATTCAATACTCGGGTGGTTAGTAATATCCGCAGTTTTATATGCAATTATGCCTTCATTTGGAATATATTTTAGCGCAGGTTATTTGTTGCATTTAGTGCTTGATTCTTTAGACACTTCAAGACTTCGTCTTTTTTATCCGCAAAAATATGATATACGGGGATGGGTTGAATATAATTCGTTAACAGAATATATATTAGCAATTATTATGTTTATTATTTATTTTTTCTTTTAAGATAGTGGCCAATAATTATTTGAAACCGAAGCTTTTATAAATAAAATCTACCATTAAACTTGGTATATGGTACAAGAAAGTGTATTTAGAGGTGTTTTGACATTTTTAGATAAAATAGGGGTTTATGATGTAATCCTTCCTTTTTTACTTGTTTTTACTATAATGTTTGCAATTTTTGAAAAGACAAGAGTTTTAGGTGAGGATCATGATTCTAACAAAAATACTTATTCAAAGAAAAATTTAAACTCAATTGTAGCCTTTGTCATTGCATTTTTTGTTATTGCATCAACAAGGCTGGTAGCATTGATAAACGAAGCAATGGCTAACGTTGTAGTGCTTGCTTTAGTTGGTATAAGTGTTTTAATGTTGTTAGGAGTTTTTTATGGCAAAGAAGGACTTTCATATAGTGAATTAAAAAATTCATACACTTTAATGTTTTTTACAGCGTTTATGGTTTTAGGTGTTTTATTGATATTTTTTCATGCGGTTCCGCTTGCTTCAGGGCAATCAATGCTTGAATGGTTCTATGAATTTATGGTAGATCATTGGGATGATGAGGCAGTTGGAGCTATAATTTTATTAGGGGTAATAGCATTATTTATGTGGGGTATAACGGCGGGAGACAAAAATAGAACAAATGATCAAGCAAGAACAGGTGGTTCATAATGGCAATTTTTGAAAATGCAATTTATACTTTAGAAAGGATGGGTGTGGCAGACGTAATTTTGCCGTTCTTGTTAGTATTTACAATTTCGTTTATGGCGCTTAAACAAGTGCCTGTATTATCTTCAAACAAGCATGTTCCTACTATTATAGGTTTAGTTTTAGGACTTTCAGTTGTATTTCCGCACGTTACTGGCAATTATTCATATAGTTATGGGCAGGATGTTGTGAATATTATTAATGAGTCATTACCATCAGTGGGTTTAATATTGGTGATAATAATTTCAATATTGCTGCTTGTAGGATTATTAGGTTTTGATCTGGCAAGTTTTGGAGGCTCTGCTCTTGGAGGAGGGCTTGTTATAGTTTCATTATTAATTGTAAGCGCAATATTTGGGGAATCTGCAGGATGGTTTGAAAATTTTCATCTTTTTGATTGGGTTAATCCTGAAGTACAAGGATTATTAGTAACAGGTGCAATGTTTTTCATATTTATAATGTTAATTACCGGAAATTCTAATCCTACAAAGACATGGGTGGATTCAATTGCAGATTTTTTAAGAGAATTAACAAAAAAGAAACCCTAAAAAATGCCAACGTTCCTAGACCTCGGATTATTGGAATATGTTCAAATTATTTTGGGTTGTTACATATTCAGTTTTAGAATGGCGGGAGATACTGGGTAAAAATCGAAATTTGCACGCTATCATTGCATTTGTTTTAGCTATGATGTCTTTATTTTCTCCGCCAGTGATTGCTATTATAAAATACATGACACCCTGGTTTTCAATGTTGTTGATATTTGCATTGTTTTTGCTAATGTTTTTTAAGTTTTTTGGAATTAGCGATGAGGCAATTACTTCATTTTTTTTAGCAGGAGAATACAGGTATGTAGTAAATTATTGGATATTATTAACATCTTTATTAGTTTTAGGTTTAGCAATTGGCCAGGTTTTTTTTGCCGGTCCATCAGT
>JAGVYF010000013.1 GCA_018303425.1 Candidatus Woesearchaeota archaeon
ACTTGTTTATTCTTCTTCTAATCTGTCAAAACATATAGGCAATTTTCCGGTAATTTCGTTTAGTCAGATTAGAAGAAGAATAAACAAGTTATCCATCAACTTTAAACCCAAAGGATATCATTTAGTGACTGGCACCGACGGAACTGGATTAAAGGTATCTAATCGCGGAGAATGGATTAGGCATAAATGGAAAGTCAAAAGAGGGTGGGTTAAAGTCGTGATTCTTGGAGATATTAAAGGAAATATAGTTGATATTAGAGTAGGTAATGAAGAATTAGATGAAAACAAAGCAAGTAGAGGTATGCTTAGAAAAAATTCAAAAAATATCGCTAAAAATCATGCTGATGGATTATATGATTGTGAAGATAATTTTAATCTTTACGCAAAATTAGGGATAGAATCAGGGATCAAGATTCGGAAAAATGCAAATCCAGGTGGAATTGGTCCAAGACCTTATGCTGTGCAGGAATTTCAAAAAAAAGGTTATAAAAATTGGGCAAAGGATAAAGGTTATGGACATCGTTGGGTGGCAACAGAGGGGATTTTTTCAGCTGTAAAAACTATTTTTGGAGAATCCCTAAGTAGTCATACTAAAAAAAATTTGTATCATGAAGCAAGGCTTAAATTTTGGGCATATCAAACGATTAAAGATGTTTGCTAGCTGGTAGGCTGCAAAAATTCACAATATAGCGATAGCTTTGTAAAATATTGATAATCATGCCACACGGCATTAAAAAGAAAAAATATATAAAGGTGAAAGAGATTATTAAATTATGAAAATTGATTATGTAAATCTACTTGATTTTAAAACTCCAGTGATATTTAAAGATGGAACTGAAGTCTATGAAGCATTCAAAAAAGAGTATAAGGTTCATAAAGTAGGTTTCTTTATTTTAGCACCTTCTGGGGCAGGTATAACTTATTTTATAAATAGTCAAAAGAAAAAAAAGTGGATTGATGGTGATGAGCTTTGGGTTGCAACAAAGGCGCATCCCAAATTTGGTTGGTGGCTTCAAGGTTTAAATTATATTAAGGAGATTTGTAGACGATGCGATATAGTAACCGAAGAAGCTAAAAAGCAAGGTTTGTGGATAATGGGTTCTTCTTCTGATGTATTAAGGCCTGATGCTGTTGTGATTCCAGATTGGAGAACTCATAAAAAATATATTAAAGCTAGACAAGAGGGTAATTATGATGGGGGAGTTACAATGGAACATTTTGAGATTTCAAAATATCATCGTAATGTTTTGAATGGTTGGGTCAAAAAAGGGGTTCCAAAATTTAAATCTGTTGGTGATGCTGCTAATTATCTTGTTAATTTAGTGGATAAACTTTAGAAGGTGAGATTATGGTAAAATTTTTAACATGTTTTCAAGCTGGATCAAATAGAGATTCAGCAATGATGGAACATATAGTTGGACGTAAAAATCTGGAAGGGGTTTCAGCTATTTTAAAGGGGTATGAATTATGTGTTATGAAAACAAAGCATTTTCCAGATAAAAAATATCCTAATGCGATTCTTGCACCAGATATTTCTGCGAGAGATTTAATGAGAAAACATTGGGGTGACGATTTTGAAATGCATATGATTCGAAAATCAAAAAAAAATCCAAATAATATTATGAAAGGAATAATTCGAAAGCTTACTCCGAAAGAGTATGAATATATTAGAGTTTGGGAAATGATGGATATGGGAGTTCAGGAAGATATTATTGTAGCAGTAGAAGATGAAAACGATAAAATGGTGATTGCAATTACATCGGGCTGGGAAGATCCGGATAGGTCTTGCGATAGAGTATTAAATGGTGCAAATTATGAGAATTATGTCGTAACAAAACAAGCAATGCTTGATAAAGCAGATGAAGTAAGGGGATTAGTTGATAAAAAAATGACTGAAATTTCTGAAACGCGAAGAAAGAGATTAATTGAAATAAGAAATCAGAGAGCTATAGATTTAAATAAGAAATGTAAGGCATTGCAAAAAAAGTTTGATAAAGAATTAAATTCTAAGAAAAAATAAAATGGTTCAACAAATAAATCAAAATGAATTACGAGATTTTATAATTTTTGTGCGCGAGCATAGAAATTTATTAGAACAAAATAAAAATACTTTTTATCAAAATTATCGCACCAAGCGATTTAATGACAAAGAACTTGTTGCAGATGTTGAAGTTTTTGAAAATTTATTGCAATCATTGTTTACTAGATTAAATAAATATGAATTACTTTTTTCGGTGTCAGCTGGGTATAAATACAAGGAATTACCTGATGGCGAAACTATAGTAAGTTTTGTAGAAAATTTATTAAGTGATGTAAAGGAGTTAAAAAAGTTTCAAACAAACTATTTTATCTATTTAAAATCAAAAGTTAAAGGGGATGTTTCAAAGTTTCAAGTATTATGGAAAGAAATTGATAAGAACTTATTAGTGCTTATGCATATCCTTTTAGATATGGAGAAGTATTCTAAACAATTTTTAGAAGGTAGATATGCTGGTTTAAAAAATACTGATAAACTTGGTAAGCCATTATTTCAGATAGAAATTAATGATATGATTCCATTGAAACTAGGAGTAGGTGAAACATTGATTATACTGGAGAGGAATACAGAGGATTGTCGTGAGGATAGTGCTAATGAATTTGGAAATTTAACAGCTAAAGGTAAAGCTACGGCTGCTGCTATAGGTGTCAGCTTTTTTAATACTATGTTTATGCAATTAGGAGATGAAAAATCTACTTTAGATATTAGAATGGTGGCAAGTAGTGCAATATTGGCAACTGCTGAAGGCGTTTCTTTACCTGATAAAAGGCGTGCAGTTGATACTGCCAAATATGTAATTCAAGGTTTAAAAGAGGCAATGAATGATAATGCTGTTGATCATAAACAATTTTTGAATAATACTTTTTTTAGGAGATGGAAACCTATTGAATCTGCTGAATTGAAAGATTTATTAATGTTTGAACAATCACCTGATTTTGTAAAGTGGATGAAAGGTAAATATGGTTATAAATATGGTGGCGCAAATCAATCGGCAGGTGCTAAGTTTTGGATGAATTATGAACTTGAATCTGAAAAAAAAATAGCTGAACAAAGAGGAGTTGAAATGCAAAATCAAGTTGCTGATAGAATATATAAGGCAGTTCTTACTGAAGCAAGATGGGCAGCTTTATATCATGAAAAAAAGCCAGATAGGAGATTGATTATTTGGATGGTGAGTCATTATGATTCTATTGCACCTTTTTTTAAGAAATTTGTATTAGATATTGAGCCTTCTACTGCTCTTGTGAAGATGGTACATGGTTCTGGAATCACAATCTTAAGTCAGAAAGCTAAAGCATCCTGTTTTTTTAGAGGAAGTATGTACGATATAATCTAAAGAATCCATCTTTCATTTATCTAACATAACTAAATAAGGATACGCTATTTCAATGTTCTTTGCATTGTTAATACTTTTTTTTCTGCAATTTGCTCATAAAGTTTACTACGTTCGTATACGGTTACTATGTACTTTGTTTCACGTTTCCTGAACAGGCAGTGGGGGGATTCTGGTTTTGTGCGAGTATTGGTTGAAATGAAACTGAAGATTAAGAGAGCAAAAGTTGAAGACGCAAATAAGTTTGAAGTTTTGTTTTGGATGAATGTTAAAATTAAAGATGATATATTTTCTTATTTGAAGGCACCTTCAACAGGTGATTGAAAAAAATTGATTAAGGATACAAGGTTTGCATTCTCTGTTTTTAAGGATGGTGCGTTTGCAGGCTTTTGGATAGTGTTTGATTCGGATTATTTGCGTAGTCATCAGGATTCGCCGGATGCAGTTGAAGTATAATATGAAAGGAGATTTTGTATATGGAGATTTGTGGAATGTTGATTCTATATTTAGAGGTAGGGGGATTGGTAAGAAGCTGTTAGAGCATGCGTTTAGTTCAGTAAAGAAAGCTGGGTTTGATAAACTCTATGCCAGAATATTGCTTAAGCCAATTCATAATGAAATATCTGTCAGGATAAATGAACAGCTTGGTGCGCGATGCGTGCAAAAGATTAAAGATGGAAAGTATGTATATGGTATTTATTTGGCGGAGTTGGATAAACTTTTGTTTCAGGAAAAAATCGCAATCAACAGTTTAAAGAAGAAATGGAAAAGCTAGACTATCAAATGCAAGTTTAAGTTTTTAGTTTTAGGATAATAATCCTTTCGGGAATAAATTATATTGTAAATTTTCAGTTATTAGCATCAATTCCGGTGTTTGAATTATTTCAAAAAAATTAATACGCAGTTCATTGATGAAATTATCAATTTCTCTCGGATGTTTTACGTCTATCGTCATTAATATCTCAAACTGAGTTGCGCCTCTGACTGCATACTGGACATATTTATTCTCTTTCAAATATAATTTTAATTGTTTAAATTGTTTTTGTGTGGGCGTTGTTAATTGAATTATAAGATATCGCGTAAATTCTAAAATGGAAATTTCAATATTTTGAATTGAAGTTACAATAACATTTTCTTTTTCTAATTTTTTTATTCTGTACGCTATTGTATCTGGCGATAGTTGCAGTTGTTCTCCGATTTTGTAAAGCCAAATTGGACAGCTGTAAGGAACTTTTTTATCAGTCCTATCCTCTTCATTCGCTCTATTCTGTATGCAACTTCATTTTTTGATAAACATATTTGTTTTGTAATTTGTGAAAATGGCTGTCTGCTATTCTGACATAGTGCATAAATGATTTTTTTATCTTTTTTGTCAATCTTGTGCATATTCGGAATAAAGGCTTATCTCTTTAGATAGTTTTTGGGATTTCCCCCAAAAATTAGCAGAAGTTTAATTTAGGAATTGGAATTTTGATAATATAAGGGGTGTTAAAATGACTTTGGAGGTTTAAAATGACATTAGATGAGCAGTTAGGTGCCACAGGGAATAAATGTGGAGATTGGAAAGAATGTGCTGAGCGTCCTGCTGGGCATGGCGTAGGATACTATTGGATGCGAGGGGATGGCTTAAGATTTGGATTACGGAAAGCTGGTAAGTATTATAAATTAGGTGAAGTTGCTGATGTTAAGCTGATTGAATATGAAATTAAGCGTTTTTATTTTAGAGGGAATTCTATTGGAATTGGAAATGATGCGGGGTCTTTAGGGTCTGGTGGCCTTATGAATGTGCCTAGTATTGACGCGACGTATGAGGTGCAGAAACGTGAGTATTTGCCCGAACATATTAGATATATGTTTAATAATAAAGAGATAGAATTGCTTATTTCTTTGGAAGGGGAAACAATTGAACGAATTAATCGTAGGAATGAGGAGCATAAGTTTTTTGAGTATGCTGATAAAAAGTGGCCAAAGGGAGTTTTTGGAGATTTTGCCGGATTAAAGGGCAGGTTGTTTACGAAAGGGTGATTTTTAAACGAACTAATAAAAAGAAATAATTTTTATTTTATTTTTGGAGATATAGTTTTTTATCACTCTTTGTCAATACATTACCGCCAACTACAAGCGTATCCTCTATCCTTATTCCATATTTAGTTCTATAATAAATCCCTGGCTCAATTGTTATAATATCTCCCTTTTTAAGTGCGTCATTAGATTTTAGCGATATTTTTGGTTTAGTATGTATATATTTACCAACGCCATGCCCTAATGCATGAATCATCTGGTTTTTATGTTTACCCAACATTTTCACATTATAACGAGCAAGTTCTTTGCAAGAAATTCCGGGTTTTATTTTTTTGATACAAGAAATTTGAGCATTTAATAATAAATCATAAAGTAGTTTTTCTTTTACAGAAGGTTTACCTATAAATATTGTCCTTGTCATATCTGAACAATAACCGTTAACGCGCACACCCAAATCAATTACACAAAAACCATTGTACCAATCTTTTGTTGGTTTGTGATGTATTTCGGCAGCGTTTTTTCCAGTAGCAACTATCGGCGCAAATGCTGGTCGCAGTTTTCTATCCCTAATTTCTTTGATGATAAAATTTGATATTTGTTTTTCTGAGTTAAATATTGAGAAGTTTTTGATTATATCTGAGAAGATTTGGTCCGTTATTTTGCAGGCTTTTGTTATGGATTGGAGCTTGTTCATTTTAGAACAGAATTAATATTCTTCACTTTCCCAAAATTTACCTGAGTTAATAAGTTCCCATTCTTTGTTAACCATGTCTTGGATTACCTTAATATCGTTCTCAGTTAAATGTTTAAACCTGCCTTGTAATTGCATTGCTTCTTTGATAGGGATCATTTTGGGTTTTACAGTAATATTTACTTTTTTATTATGGATTTCATATAATGGCCACATTCCTGAATCAACCATTTTTTGCCCCACTTGGATACCATTTCCATCTGCATGTAGCCATCCCGGAATACAATGGGTTAGTAAATCAATAAAAACTGGACCTTTCATATCTTTTGCTTTTTTGATTTTATTAATAAAATCGATAGGGTGTGAGACTGATGCAGTTGCAACGTATTCAGCTCCGTTTATCGCCATCATCTTGGCAAGATTTTTTCGGGGTAATGGATTGCCTACAGGGCAATTTTTGCCTGGTTCAGTTGTTTTTGTTCTTGCGCCATAGGGGGTTGCAGCTGAATGCTGGAAACCTGTATTAGCGAATGATGAGTTATTATAACAAATGTAAATTATGTGTTCGCGTCTTGTAATAAATCCTGATAATGCTTGTAAACCAATATCATATGATGCGCCATCACCCGCAAAAGCTAGCACGTTAACTTTTTTGTCAAGGTCTTGCGCTTTTAATGCCATCAAAACTCCTGTAGCGGTTGCGCCCGCGTTTTCAATTGCTGAGTGTACCCATGGTACTTTGTAGGGAGTAAACGGCCATGTAGCTGTTAAAGTCATGCAGCCAGCAGGGTTAATCATAATAGTATCTTTACCTAATGCTTTTAGGGCTAATTTAGTGCCAAGGATTGCGCCACATCCAGAACATGCAAAAGTTCCGCCAGTAACTAAATCTTCTTTTGGTATGTTCATACTTTCTCCGTTAAAGTCTACCCGAATTTCGTTTCCGTTTATTTTACTATTAAGTTTTACTTCTTTTGTTTTGTCCATTGTGTTTTTGATTATTTTTTGAATGATTTTAAATTGCAGTTAATTTATGTGCGTATTTTTTTATTAATGATATAACTTTTTACATCAACCATTTTCTTACTTCTTGTTTTGTATTTAGTGTTTCTTCCAATACTTCTTCAAACTCTTCTTGGCTTAATGCTTTCCCGCCAAGACCGGCGATATAGTTTGAAATAATATTTTTTTGACCGTACATTGCACTTTTTACTTCTGGATATGAAATGCCTGACATACCTGGACAAATATTTTGGTCAACAACTGCAATATTCGGTATATTTTTTAGAGCATCCTTAATTTCTTTTTCAGGGAATGGTCTGTATAATCGTATTCTTAACAAACCAACCATTTTACCTTTTTTCCTCATGTTGTCAACAGCTGCGCGCGCAATGGTTGTGTTTGGACCCATTATAACAATCGCAGCTTTTGCATCTTTTAATTTGTGCATTTCAACAAATTCATATTTTCGTTTAGTTAATTTGTACCATTCATTATGTACTTTTTTTATTTCATTAAATGCGTCAAGCTGCGCTTTATGCAACTGAATTCTAAATTTCATATAATCTCCCAGCACAGGAATTCCGAGGGTCATAGGTTTTTTTGTATCAAGTTTAATTGCCATTTTAAGTTTTGGTAAAAATTTATCAACTAAACTTTGTTTAGGCACATCTACCTGTGTTCTTGTATAAGAGTGAATAAAACCGTCCATGTTTACAATCGATGGTAATGATATATTTTTGTTCTCGCCTACTTTGTATGCGATAATAATTGAATCTAATACTTCTTGATTTGTTTCGCAAATGTATGTGATAAATCCAGTATCTCTCATCGCTAAAACATCGTTATGATCAGGCCATAAGGTAATTGGAGATGAAACTCCTCTTGAGACATTGACTAGAACCATGGGCGCTCTTGCGCCTGCAATGATTGGCAACATTTCATGCATTAAAAATAGTCCTTGTGAAGAAGTAGCTGTGAAGGTTCTTACACCCGTAATTTGCGCACCAAATGCTGCAGACATTGCGGAATGTTCTGATTCTAATTGATTAAATTGCACATCTTTCCATTCACCGTCAACTACCCATTTTTGTATAGTTTCAATAATTTCTGTTTGTGGAGTGATAGGGAAACATGGAACACATTTAACTCTGGCCAGTTTAGCTGCTATTGCTGCGCATTGGTTGCCATCCAGTAAATCAATCATTAGTGTTCACGCTCCATTGTAATGCAATGTACAGGACAATTAACTGCGCATATTGCACAACCTTTGCAAACTTTGCCGTTTGCGTGCGTGTAACCTTTATTGTCAATTTCATACGCTGAATCTGGACAAAGCAGCCAGCAAGTGTGACACTTGATGCATTTTTTGTAATCAATTACAGGTTTTTGGACACGCCATGAACTTCTTTCTAAAGCTTTCATACCTGCTGTTGCATAGGGGAAACCCTTTGTTCCAATATTTTTTATTTTATTTTCTTCTATCATTTTAAATGCTAATTTTTTATTTTGTTTGATTATAAATCTCTTTAGCTGCTTTCATGTTTTTAGCAAGCATATCGGGATTATATTTGCCAAGTTCAACCTTTACAGCGTTTTCAATATTTTTAATAGAAAATATTTTTGATATTTTTGCAAGTGCACCGAGCATTGCAACATTTGTAATATTTTTACCTGTTTCTTTCATTACGATTGAAGTTGCATCTACAACGTGGACATTTTTTAGATTAGGAAATTTTTTGGCAGAGTTAATGATAATCTGGGTAGTAGGTTTTGCGCCTGTTATATTACAGGGAATGTCTAAAGTGTCATCAAGAATTACTATGTAGTCTGGGTGAAATATGTGGCCCCTAGTATTAATTGCTTTTTTGTCAATTCTTACAAAGCTTGTAACTGGGGCGCCTTTACGTTCTGCGCCATACATTGCAAAATCTTGAGTTTTGTAACCTGCCATATAGCCAGTTCTACCCAGAATCATAGATGCTTTCTTAACACCCTGTCCGCCACGACCGTGTAATCTGATTTCTATCATTTTACCTCTTTTTATATTTTATGATAATTATAATATATAAAGGTGTTGGATGGAAACCTACATCTAATCAGAATCAGCATAAAATTGTCGCACAAAACCCGTTTTGTCGGTGTTAGTTTCTCCGACCTGCGAGCGAGAACTAGAATTATCGTTAATCAAATATCTGAACGGAGTTGGGAGGACAAGGCATCAGCCGAAGAGTTTTTGAATTGCTGTACTTCTAGGCGCTGTTATAGTTTTCCAGTGTAGAGTTAGCATGGGTGGCGGGCGTTAGTAAGTTTTAGTCTGATTTTATTGATTTGTGTTTCTGTTGTGTTCTCAATTATTTCTTCAATTTTCAAAACAAAATTTCTTGCTGTTGCTGAATCTGTTTTCAGTTTTTCTTTGTCTATTTGTTCTGTTACATAATATTGAGTATCTACACGCAGATCTTTAGCTAATAATAATTCTGTGTAAAGTTCTTCTGAGATAATATTCTCTTCAACTAGAAGAAAATACATTAATGAAATGGTGCAGTCATGGATTTCTGATTTTATGCCACATTTTTGAAGAAAAGCATACAGAACAAAATATCGGGAATAATATGCTGTTGTCGCTATCCAATCAATTTCTTCTTTTTCAATTGCAGAATCAAGCATATTTAATGCACTTTTTGCTTTCTCAATGTAGGCTTTGCAGAGATTATCGTTTGGTTCTTCCAGCTTAATGCCTTTTTTTTGTTTCCAGCACCAAGAAACATGGCTTTTGGAATCTTTATCCTCTGATTTCATTGTAATACCTCCATAATGCATTAATGAAAATGTCTGGGTTATGTAAAATGATGTGGTATTTTAGGATTTCCATAATCAAAGCGTCTTTTTTTCTTAATCCGCTTTCAAAGTTTTCACAGGTGGCTGTTTTAAGATTAATGGTTTTTCCGTATGTTTTTCCGATTGCTTTTATTTTTGTCATGTCCATTTCTTTAAGTTCTCCTAAATAAAACAGGTCAATATCACTATCTTCTTTGAATGTTCTTTTAGCGTAAGAACCAAATAAAACAAGCGATCCTGAAAGATTAAGTTTAAAAATTTCTGTCGTTATTTTTTTAATAAAGAAAACTTGTTCTTGAAAGAGTATTGATTCCGCAAGCTCACTTATAATCCGATAATTTTTGGTGAGTATATTATCCAAATTTAAAGTGTAAACTTTGTTTTTCCCGATATTCTTAGCAATTAGAATTTTGTCTTTTTCGAGGGCTTTAAGGTAAGGAAGAAGCGTAACATGGCTTTTTTTGATTAATTTGGCTATTTCTCTAGTGTGATATTGGGCCAAATAGTTTGAACGGTAAAGGCCAATTATCTTCAGTTTGTTATCGGTTGTTTTATCTACCATATGGTCTTGATAACTACCATTAATATAAAAATGTTTCTATTGTTAAGTTGTCTTTATGCGGTAGTAAATTTATTGAACTGAACTAAACTGAACTAAACCGCAACCCTTATAAATAACTTCTGTAAACTATATTTTATATGAATCAGACATTATTTGATACAGTTAGTGCATTTGGAAGGTAAATTTATTTGGAAGGTAAATTTATTAATTCTATTTTTATTCATATTTATATTATAATTATCAAAGGTAATTACTATGTATGTTAAAGATTTGAAATGGACTCCTGGGATAAGTGTGAAAGATTTGGTTAATGATTTTTCCAGCTTAGGTTATCAAAGCACTGAACTTGCAAAAGCTGCTGAAGTGTTTGTTAAAATGAAAAAGAATTCTGCTAAGATTTTCTTAACATTCACATCAAATATGGTGACTTCCGGGTTAAGAGGTTTTTTTGCTCAACTAATAAAGTTAAGAATGGCTGATATAATTGTGACTACTGTGGGAGGAATTGAAGAAGACATTATGAAAGCCAGCGGTGAAAAATTTTTAGTGGGCAAATTTAGCGATGATGACGTTGAACTTCATGAAAAAGGCATTAACAGAATTGGAAATTTATTAGTTAAGAACGAAAGTTATATGAATTTTGAAGATTTAATTAACCCGGTACTAAAAAAATTATACGAAAAACAAAAAATGTGGACAATATCTGAAATGTTGAAAGAGATTGGTTTGACATTGAATGATGAAAATTCAATTTTGTATCAGGCAGCTAGAAACGATGTTCCAATTTTTTGCCCAGCTATAACTGATGGTGCGTTCGGATTTCATCTTTACTTGTTCCAACAAAAACATTCTGATTTCATTGTTGATGTTGTAAAAGATTTTGGAAACATTTTGTTTAGTACTACACATGACGATGCAAAGGGTGTTATCGCTTTAGGCGGGAGCATTTCAAAGCATCACGCAATTCTTTGTACTTTGCTAAATGGCGGAGCTAATTATGCAGTTTACATGACAACTGCCCATAAAACTTCAGGTAGTATGTCAGGAGCGACAACTGACGAAGCCAAGTCATGGGGGAAAGTAAACGATGAATCTGATGTTGCAACAGTTATCGGCGATGTAACTATTATGTTTCCATTGGCAATGATGAAGGCTTTAGAAGATTTGAAAGTGGAGGGCTTGATTTAGATGGATAGTCTAGAAGATAAGTGTATGGTCTATAATTTAATGCAAATAAGAGAAATTGAGGAACATATGTATTACATTAATGAGAAACGTGCGAAAAAAGGTTTACTGCCAATTGGTATGGAAGAAGCAGGTTTGTTATGGGCAACTACAGAGCATAGAAAGTTATTCGCAAAAGATTATGAAGTTCATGCTTCTAAAATTGAAGCACATTGTAGAGATATCTGTCATTATAGATGTAATAGTGTTTACGTTTTTAAAGATGAACAAATTGTTGATTTATTAGATGTAGAAAAACAGGGATTGGAAGAGGGTTCTGATTATTGGAGAGTTTGTAGTCTGAGAATGGAAGAAATTCATGAGTTACTCGAAGATGGTCCAGGTCAATTATATGAACATAAAATTGATGATGATAAATTTGAGGTATGATATGGCTGAACCAAAATTTTTAATTTCTAAAAAAGTAGTACTTGGGCAGTTTGACAAGGTCGCGGGTTATTCTGACATTGTGTCTTATAGTTCAAAGACAAATCCGTTGATTACAGCTATTCTGGAAAAAGAGAGAGGTTGTATGTTTAGTGTTCACTTGGTCAATGAGTTGAAGTATATTAAAGATATGTCTCGTGTATTATTTTTTGCGCAAGGTTGGCAAGCTACAGAAATAAGAGAGTTATTATATAAAGGGATAAAGTGGTTTGTTGTTGACAATGAAAGTGATTTATCTATTTTTATAAGCGCAATTAACGATTTTTCTAATAAAGTAAATTTATTGTTAAGAATGAAATTAAAAGAAAACACAGTTAAGACTGAAAAGTATTTTGTGTTCGGAATGGATTCAGATGTAATTAATGAGAAAATTAAAGAATTAAGCAATAACAATAAAATTGGCCAATTAGGAGTGCATTTCCATAGGAAAACTCAAAACATGAGCGAGTGGAGCTTGAAAAGAGAATTGGAAGATTTGCTTAATAAAGAGACATTGGGGGCTATTGATGTTGTTAATATCGGGGGAGGTTTACCATCAAGTTATGCCAATACGAATACTGAAGTTTTGCAGGGGATATTTAAAAAAATAAGAGAGTTCAAAGAGTGGTTAAATTCAAACAATATTAAAATGATGATTGAACCCGGAAGGTTTATAGCTGCACCAGCAGGTAAACTTGTGACTGAAATAATTTCAATTTATGGGAATAATATTATTGTAAACGCATCTGTTTACAATACGGATTTAGATGCTTTAATCGTGCCTGTAAAATTACTTGTTGAGGGTGAGCTTAAAACAGGCAAAGCATACAAGATCAAAGGTAAAACTCCGTGTTCATTAGATTTATTCAGATATAAAGTATATTTGAAAAATCCTAAGGTTGGAGATAATCTAATTTTTATTAATGCAGGGGCCTATAATTTTAGTTCTACTTTTTGTGATTTACAAACA
>JAGVYF010000014.1 GCA_018303425.1 Candidatus Woesearchaeota archaeon
ATAATAAAAGCCCGAACATTATGTTCATAACCGCTTGGGCCATTAATTTCCATTAACTTCATTAATAATTCAGACATCTTAACACATCCCCCAATAAAGTGATTGCAGTATCAACATGATTTTTGTTAATTATCAAAGGAGGGCAGAATCTTATAACAGATTTGCCTGTTGGCAACAAAATTAAACCTCGTTTGGCAGATTCTACCACTATTTTATTTCTTTCTAGTATTGCAGGTTCTTTAGTTTTTCTATTCTTGACAAGCTCTATTCCAAGCATTAAACCAATTCCGCGCACATCACCGATAATCTCATATTTTTCATAAAGCTCAAGCAACCTTGTTTTAAAATAAAAACCAATATTCACAACATTTTCTTCAATTTTATATTTTTTCATATACTTTAATCCTGCTAATGCCCCAGCGCATGCAATTAAATTACCCCCAAAAGTGTTAGAATGAGCCCCAGAGACCCAGTCCATAATTTTTTTAGATGAAATTGTTACTCCAATCGGTAAACCGTGCCCAATGCCTTTCCCCATTGAAATTATGTCGGGTTTAACATCAAAATTACTAACAGCTAAAAATTTGCCGGTCCTAAAATACCCTGCCTGAACTTCATCATCGCAATACAATATATCGTATTTAGTGCATAATTTTCTAACGCCTTTAACAAATTCTCTTGGAGGCACAATATAACCCCCTTCGCCCTGGATAGGCTCCATAAAAAGCGCAGCAGTCTTTTTATTCATACCTAGAATTAATTTATCCAAATGACTTACACATGAAAAATCACACTTTCCGTATTCCTGTTTCCATGGACACCTATAACAATAAGCAAATTTAGCATGTTTAACTGATAAAAAAGGGTTATATCTTTCACGTTGCACAGGTTTGGAATTTGTCATTGATAATGAACCCATTGTTCTGCCATGAAAACAATTCTCAAATGCAATAACTCAGTTCCAGAATTTGAATAAAAAAAAGTGTTTAAACCTTTGGGGGTTACTGTATTAAGTTCCTCTGCAAATTCAACAGGAAGAGAAGAGTGAAAATCAGCATATCCGATATGGAATATTTTGTTGGATTGTTTCTTTACAGCTTTTGATACCCATGGATTCCTGTGCCCGCTAGAAGCAACTGCAACACCTGCACCAAAATCTAAATATTTTTTCCCATCAGCATCCCACAAAAAAGGCCCTTTCCCATTTTCAAGAGATAATATATAACTGCGAGTCGCAACTTTAGAAAATAGTTGGTCCTCTCTCTTCACGATTTCCTTTGTTTTTTTCCCTGGATTAATGTATTCTAAATTCATTTTCCCTAAATTGTTTTATTTAATAACTAAAAAAATTTTTATTTTTTAAATTTGACAACATCAATTTGCGCTTTCTGCAACTTATTTGAATAATCAACATATAAAGTTTTTTCTTCTGAAAATTCTTCAATGCCGCCCCATCCTGCTTCTCTAGTACCATTGCCTGTATCCTTCACACCGCCAAATGGCAAATGCACCTCGGAACCAATTGTGGAAGAGTTTACATAAGTCAAACCCGCCTCTATTTTTTCCATTGCTTTAAACGCATTTCTAATATCATTAGTATAAATTGAAGAGCTCAAACCATAATCAACGCTATTGGCAAATTCAATTGCCTGATCTATATTTTTTGCTTCTAAAATAGAAACAACCGGACCGAATATTTCTTCTTTTGCAATTCTCATTGTCGGCGTTACATTCGTAAATAATGTAGGAGTATAGAAATTACCAAGCATCTTAACAATTTTTCCGCCGCATAATAATTTTGCGCCTTCTTCTTTTCCTATTACTGTATACTTTTGAGTCTTCTCAACCGCGCTTTTATTAATTAAAGGACCAACATCAGTTGTACTTTTTAAACCATGCCCGAGCCTTAAACCTTTAATTTTTTTTAATAATGCAATTTCTAACTTTTTCTTTATTTTTGAATGTACTATCACTCTTGAAGCAGCCGTGCATCTTTGACCAGTAGTGCCAAAACCTCCCCAAATAATACCATCAACTGCAAGATCCAAATTTGCATCATCCATTACAATAATAGCATTTTTACCCCCTAATTCTAAACCCACTTTTTTTAATCCGGCATTTTGCATTACATATTCTCCAACTTTTTTTGAGCCTGTAAACGAAATTGCGCGAATCTTTTTATTTTTAATAATTTCAGACCCCACCTCTGCACCGCTGCCAGTGATAAGATTAACCGCTCCTTTTGGTACGCCTGCCTTCTCTAAAATTTCAACCAGTTTAATAGCGCATAAAGGCGTGTCAGTTGCAGGTTTAAAGACAACACTATTGCCGCAAATTAATGCGGGCGCTAATTTCCATGCCGGAATTGCAATTGGAAAATTCCAAGGGGTAATTAATCCAACAATGCCAATTGGTCTCCGAATCGTCATACAAAATTTATCTCTAAGTTCAGAAGGTGTTGTATGCCCAAATAAACGCCGACCTTCCCCCGCCATATATTCAAATACATCAATGGCTTCCTGTACATCACCTCGGGCTTCTGGCAAGACTTTGCCCATTTCAAGAGTTAATAATCGAGATAATCTCTCTTTATTTTTTATAAGTAAATCGCGAACATTAAACAAAACTTTGGCGCGGTATGGCGCAGGCACATCGGACCATGGCTCATATGCTTTCCCGGCAGCTTCAACAGCAGTTTTAACATCTTCTTTTGTGCTCTTTTGAAAATAACCCAGAATGTGTAAAGGTCTTGCAGGATCAATGCTCTTGAAAATTTCTTTAGAATCAGAACTGACCCATTTACCACCAATATAATTGCGATAAGTTAGCATACATCACCTCTTTCTGATAATAGACATCTCCATTAAACATTGGCATTCTAGTTATATAAAGGTTATCTTTTAAGATTATCTAACAGCCATATCATCAAAGCCTTTTGCACATGGAGCCTATTCTCTGCTTGATCAATCACAACAGACTGCTTACCATCAATAACCTCAGCAGTAACTTCCATGCCGCGTTGCGCAGGCAAACAATGCATGAATATTGCATCTTTCTTTGCCTTAGACATCATAGAATATGTAACTTGATAATGTCTTAATATTTTCATCCTTAACTTTTTCTGATGTTTCGGAATATGATAACTCATCCAAGAATCAGTATACACAATGTCTGCGCCTTTAAAAGCATCAGATATGTTATGAACAACTTTAACTTGAGTTTCTTTAATAACCTCTGGGTTCGGCATAAACTTCTTATTTTTCGGACAACAAACAATCATTTCAATACCCATGATACTTGTTCCATACATGAGAGAATGGGTTACATTATTATTTGAATCACCTGCATAAACTAATTTTAAATTATCAGGCCTTCCCTTTTTTTCAATTATGGTCAATAAATCTCCCAAGATTTGGCAAGGATGAGAAAAATTGGTTAATGCATTAATAACCGGAACAGAAGATTTGCAGGCAAGCGCTTCAATGTCGGAATGTTCATAAAGCCGCGCCATTATAATATCAACATACTTTGATGCAACAGCAGCAGTATCATAGATAGTTTCTTTTTCACCTAGCGGAGAATCATTTATACTATAAAATATTGCATGCCCCCCTAATTGAGTCATGCCCGTTTCAAAAGACAGGCGAGTACGCAGAGAAGGCTTTGCAAACAACATAAGAAGAGTTTTATTTTTTAAAGACCGAGAATATCGCCAGGGAAATTTCTTGATTAACACCGCTTTTTTAATTATTTTAATCAGGTCTTTTTTAGTTAGGCCTTTTAAAGTCAAAAAATGTTTCATATTTTTTTAAAGTTACTTTTTTTCTTTAGTTTTTGAAAAACAACTTCCCCTAAAGACGTCCCTATCTCATCCAATACATAATCTACTGTAACTATCCTCTTTTTTATTTTAACAAGTTTTTCTAAATCAATAGGAGTCGCATCAATCACAACATCGCATGGCACCGAATTGATTGTTTTTTCCAAATCTTTCCTTTGTCTTGCAGAATAACCCATTGCAGGCAATAATTTACCGATATGCGGATAATCTCTGAATGTTTTCTTAATCTCGCCAACAACATACCTGCGCGGGTCAACAATTTGTTTAACGCCATGCTCACGTGCAGCTATTGTTCCTGCGCCATAAGTCATTCCGCCATGCGTTAGTGTTGGACCATCTTCAACAACTAAAACCTTTTTATCTTTTAACAGTTCAGGTTTATCAACAATAATTTTCAAAGCCGCCTGAATAACTAAAGCTTTCGGATTATATTTTTTAATATTCTCTAACACTGTCAAAATATCTCGTTTTGTGGCAGTATTAACTTTATTCACAATTATAATATGCGCCAGCCTTAAATTAATCTCTCCGGGGTAATAAGAAATTTCATCACCTGCTCTATGAGGGTCTACCACTACTATATGAATATCAGGTTTAAAAAATGGAAGATCATTATTTCCTCCGTCCCAAATAATTATATCAGCTTCTTTCTCTGCCGCGCGCAATACCCTTTCATAATCAACACCGGCATAAACCACTAATCCATTTTTAATGTGAGGTTCATACTCTTCACGTTCTTCAATTGTACAGTCATGTTTTTTCAAATCTTCATAAGTTTCAAATCTTTGAACAGTCTGTTTCAATAAATCCCCATATGGCATTGGATGCCTTACAACTACAACCTTTAACCCTTTATTTTTCAAAAACTTAGAAAGTTTTTGTGTAGTTGAACTTTTACCTGCGCCAGTCCGAACAGCGCAAACTGAAATAATTTGTTTATTTGAAATTAAAGATGTTTGATGAAAACCTAACAATGAAAAATTTGAACCAGCAGCAATTACTTCTGAAGCTTTATGCATCACATAATTATATGATAAATCACTATATGAAAGGTAACAATAATCAACTTTCAATTTTTTAATCAAACTATTTAACTCTGTTTCAAGATAAATAAGTATACCCTTTGGATAAAGTTTGCCTGCTAACTGCCACGGATATTTACGCCCTGATATATTTGGAATTTGAGTGGCTGTAAATGCTACTACGTCATAATAAGGATTATCCCTAAAATAAGTATTAAAATTATGAAAATCACGGCCTGCCGCGCCCATAATAATAACGTTAATTTTATCTTTATAAAATTTCGATTTGTTGTTCATTTTACCATCAGGGTCCCATTCTTACCAAACTTCTCAGGCGAAGTTATCACAACTTTATTGCCTCCAAATTTTAAAAATTTAATCGCAGATTCAATCTTAGGTTTCATTGAACCTTCAGCAAACTGATTTTGTTTTAAATAAACTTGCGCTTCTTTTAAACTTACCATTTGTAATTTATACTGACTCCTAGTATTAAAATTTAAATATGCATTATCAACAGATGTTAATATGATTAATTCGTCAGCTTTTAATGCTTTTGCCAAACATGCCGAAGCTAAATCCTTGTCAATCACCGCTTCAATGCCCTTATAACCATATTTTGTTTTTACAACGGGTACACCTCCGCCCCCTACAGCAATCACAATTATGTTATCCTCTAACAACCGTTGTATAACTTTAACTTCAAGAATATTTAATGGTTCGGGCGAAGGTACAACTCTCCTATATCCGCGACCTGCATCATAGTTTAAGGGATATTTT
Organism: Candidatus Woesearchaeota archaeon; assembly: GCA_018303425.1. Lineage (NCBI taxonomy): Archaea > Nanobdellati > Candidatus Woesearchaeota > Candidatus Woesearchaeota archaeon. The sequence continues at coordinate 5,641 of JAGVYF010000014.1, forward strand.
TTTTTCAACCTGGACGCTTTCAGTCTTGAATAAAATGAACCAACTGGCTTTGTCGGGATTTTTAAAGCAGGATCATTTTTATCAACTTCAACTTGAGTCAGCACAGTTGCAATTGTTTTTTTAATTTTATTTTTTCGCAATAAATTTTCTAAAGTTTGTTGAATTATATAACCTATTTCACCCTGAGACTGAGCGCCGGCAACATCCATGGGTATATTATAGGTTTTTTTAGTAGTTTCAGAATTTAAAATAATATTTCCAATTTGCGGACCATTGCCATATGTTATTACAATTTTATAGCCTTTCTTGATAATTGGCAAAATAGATTCCAAGGCTTTTTTAACGTGTTTAAACTGATTATAAACTGATGCCTTTTCCCCTTTTTTAATTAACGCATTACCCCCTAAAGCAATAATAGCAATCCTTTTCATATACTAATTAAAGGATAAAATATATATAAAGCTAACCTTTCACAACTTATATGTTATATATTGATGGTTCATATAATGAAGGAGGAGGCCAAATATTAAGAACGGCACTGGCCTTATCAACTTTAACAGGCACACCTTTTGAAATGCAGCATATTAGAAAAGGAAGAAAAGATTCAGGCCTAAAAAACCAACATTTGCATTGTATCAAAGTATTGCAAAAATATTGTAATGCCAAAATAGGCCATGCAATTTTAGGTTCTAATAAAATATTATTCATTCCCGGAAAAATTAAAGGCGGAAAAGTTGAAATTGATATCGGCACAGCCGGTTCAATAACTTTAATGTTGCAATCTTTACTGCTTCCGGCATTGTTTGCAGATAAAAAGACAATATTTAAAATTAAAGGAGGCACTGACGTTTCCTGGTCACCTCAAATAGATTATCTTAATAATGTAATTCTCCCGCATTTAACCAAATATGCCGAAATAGAATTACGTATTATCAAAAGAGGTTATTATCCAAAAGGAGGGGGAGAAATCGAAATAAAAATAAGACCTAAGCATCAATTATCAAATTATTCAAATTTCCTTGAACTAATTGATGATTTCAGGATAAATAAACCTCAATTTGATCTTCTTAATCAAGGCCAGTTATTGCAAATTAAGGGTATTTCGCATGCTTCACAAGATCTAGAAAATGCAAGAGTTGCAGAAAGACAGGCAAACTCAGCAAGACTTGAACTCGCAAAACTTGATGCACCTATAAATATTCATACAGAATATTGTGAAACCCTTTCTCAGGGATCAGGCTTAACGCTCTGGGCGCGTTTCTCGCTAAAGCAAGAAACAGATTTTGACAACCCCATTTTATTAGGAGCAGACATGTTAGGGACAAAAGGTAAATCTTCAGAGAATATAGGTGAAGAATGCGCGCAAAAACTAATCTCTGAAATAAAATCACAGGCGCCCGTTGATGAATACTTGGCAGACAATTTACTTCCATTTTTAGCTATAAATGGCGGTTCTATTAAAACTTCAAAAATCACCCCGCATACTCAGACAAATATGTGGGTAATTGAACAATTTTTAGGTAAAATGTTTAAAGTTGAAGGCAACGTAATCAAGGTCTGAAATAAGATATTATGTCTAACATTGCGACCCTGTTAGTTTCCCCGAGCGAAGCGAGAGTGCAACGTGGTCGAGTGAGCAAAGCGAACTGAGAAGTTACAAACTCCGAAATTTATTTCTTCTTAATTTGTCCTAATCTCATAATAAATCCTACAACAATACCTCCGATTGCAGCTTTATATATGTCAGTTAGATAAACTTTAATTGGATATTTCATAAATCGATGAACTCATACTTATTTTTAAAGTTTATGTCAATCGTACCCACCACACAATTCTTGTTAACCACTTAAAATACCACGAGCATATCTCACTCTGGATTAGACGAATTTAGTGTTGTCCACAAAATAGAAATATTTATATAATATGTGGACAATAAGTATATTATGGTCTACATAGATAAGGTAAAATCAGGGGATAAGATATTCTATTATCTAGGTAAGACTATAAGGATGGGAACTGATAAATGGAAGAAGATCAGAATTAAGCTTGGAACAGGAAGAACTGATAGATATTAAGCCAACTCTTAAATCTGGTCTCGATTTTGTTATAGAACAATCAGATTATTTAACAGGTATTCACATACTAATGCCATATATAGAAGAACTGATAAGGCGAATAGTAAAAAAAGCAGGTAAGGTTGAGGTCGTTTTAGAACAGCATAAGACTAAGTTTTTTAGATGTATAATGTTAGATGGTTTATTAGAAAATGAAAATGTTAAAGAAGTTATAGGCGTAGATTTTCAAAAATCATTAAAAGTCTTATTAACCGATAGAGACCAAGTTAATCTAAGAAATGAGCTTTTACATGGTAGATTACCCTCTGACAAGATAAATGAAGCAGAAACTGTATTTGTTTCCTATTGTATACTCAAATTATTAAAAATTCTAAAAGATTTTCGCAAGGAGATACCCCAATGATATCCCCCCACAACTCCCTAATTGTCTTTCAAGATAAGAAAATAAGAAGACTCTGGCATGAAAATGAATGGTTTTATTCTGTTGTTGATATAGTAGAAGTTCTCACAGATAGCCCTACTCCAAGACAGTACTGGGGAAAGGTCAAGGACAGGGAATTCATCCAGCTTGAGTTGTCCCCAATTTGGGTACAACTGAAATTAAAAGCTGCTGATGGTAAATATTACAATACAGATTGTGTAAACACGAAAAACGCATTTAGGTTAATACAATCTATTCCTTCAAAGAAAACTGAACCATTTAAGCAATGGTTGGCTCAATTAGCTAAAGAAAGAATTGAAGAAATAGAAAACCCAGAACTAGCTCAAGATAGGGTAAAAGAGTATTATGAGCTTAAAGGCTATCCTAAAGAGTGGATTGATAAGCGATTAAAAGGTATAGCTATAAGACAAGAGCTAACAGATGAATGGAAAAATAGAGGCGTTGAAGAACAGAAGGATTTTGCGATTCTAACTAATGAAATATCTAAAGCAACATTTGGCAAAACTGTTGGTGAATACAAAGAGTTTAAGGGATTAAAGAAGCCAAAACAAAATCTTAGAGACCACATGACTGACTGGGAGCTTATCTTAAATATGGTTGGAGAAAAAGCCACAACAGATATTACTATCGCAAAAGATGCCAAAGACCTTCTTCATTTAAAGCAGACTGCAAAAGAAGGCGGAGATATAGCAAAGAATACACGAAGAGAACTAGAACAAAAGATAGGAAAATCAATTCTTTCTAAAGAAAATTACCTATATCTGGAAAAAAAGAAGAAAAAGGAGTTAGAGTCTAAAAAATGAGATATAAATCTTCACTATTAAGTCCACCATTATTGAAAGATTTTAAAAATTTGAATAAGGAACAGTTAATTACGTTACTTGTAGAATTGAAGAAATTAAATAAAGAAAATGAGGCTTTTTTGTATAAGAAGTTATTTTCAAATTCAAATAAATTTTATGTTATAACTTGTAAAAAGATTGATTCCTCATTTTCATGTTTTGAACTAATGAGCTTAAAAGACGCAAGACAGGCTTTGAATGATTTTAAGAAAGCAAATCCTCAAGATTCTGATTTAGTCGAACTGTATCTTTATTACATCAAAAAAGCATACGCATTAGAAAAAACTGATTGGCGGTTCCAAGAAAACTTTTATTCTGCAATCGAGAAAGTTTTTAGTATGATGGTGGAGATTTTAAAAAAAGATAGTTTGTTAAAGGATAAATATGCTGTTAGAGTGCAAAGCCTGATTAAACAAGCGAATGAGGGCTGGGCGCATAAAGAAACATTGGAATATGCATATAATCAAATAAAATGAAAAGAATTTACAAAAGATTTGGAAAATAGGGCAGAGAGTTGGTTGCTAGATTTACTTTTTTGTTTTTTGAAGGTGCGCTGGAGGGGATTGCGGGACGGCTTCCGCTGTTAAGAGACCCGACCGAAGATTTTTAACGACCGAAGGGAGTATAAAATCGTAGGGAGAGCGCAGCGTGGCTCGTAGTGACCGAAGGGAACGAAGAGAGTTTTTCCATTGCCGAGACTTTAAGGGCTAACGTAGTTTTTTATTACTTTAATTCTAATCAATTCCTGCGTAGCAGACTATATGTTCGTAGGACTGGGGATTTCAGTTTTATCTTTTGAGCGAAACGATACTTTGAAAACAAGAAGAAAGGGGCGAGAAAACACCAAAAATAACCAAAGATTTGTATATAGCTTCATGTTATTTAGTATAACAAGGTGTAATAGATGACCAAAATATTAGTTGATTTATCGGAACAGGAAGATAAGATTGTTAAACCACAGCTCATGCTAATACACCCCAATACTTTTTTAGTAATGCAACAATCACGTAATTTATAGCTACAAACACGCTTAAAGAAAACAAAACATACAACGCTAGATTATTCCTGACATGGAAAATTGTTTCATATACGCGACCATTATGCTCTATAGATACCTTGTTGTGTGGGTAAACAGATTTAATCTCTAAATCTCCTTTAACATTAAAAGTTTGGTCTGCATACTCTACTTTAAACTCTTGATTTGAAGGTTCAACTTTTACTTTTATAGTCTCACCAATATTGTAAACCAATTTGTCAGTTTCCAACTTTAAATCTACATCTTTAAAATTAAGATTGCATGGAAATATTGTTTTATCAAAGAAATTATGCGCAATTAATTTGCATCCATCTACATTACTAACTTTAACTGCATTATTATCATAAACTAAATTGTTTAGTTTAATTGTTTCTTCTTTATCAGCTTTAACATTAATAATATTATCTTTTGTCCATTCAACACTATACGCATAACCATATTTGTTTAATTCAGCATTGTTAAAAGATAAATGTAAAGAAGTATAATCTTTTGCAGTCAAATTTCCTTTAATTGTGTCAGCATATTTGTCAGTAACTTGAAAGTTTGCAGTTATCTGCGGGTTATAATATCTTCCAGACAAATAATCAGTTATCCTTAATGTATCAGTTCTGGATTCTGAGTAATCATATTCGCATTTACTATTATGCCTAACGCATTTGCCATTTTCCCTTCTTGTGCAGTATCTATTCTTTTCATAATGTTTAACCTTGACTTTTACTTTTATGTCATACACAATTTTAATATTAGCATCTTTATTTGTAATGAATTTAACTAAATCCCCTGAATCTTGATAAACATTATTTACATAAACTTTTAATTGAGCTTGGTTTTCTTCTAGATAATATATAGTTTTACAATCTCCACTTTCTGTACTTGTTGGCAACTGCACCTCATAATCAAAAGCGGACAATACTTCGCCTTGAGAAGTATGGTAAATAATATTATTTTCTTTAATAGAAGGCATTATTGTTAAGATTTTAGCCCACGCATTTTTAATAAATTTCTGATTATATATTTTAACGTCAATAGGTCTTTTAGATGTATCAATCTGCAAATTCCAATCTCTAACAAAATCATGCGCAGGAAAATTCTTTTGGTCTGCGATTATATCTGATAGTAAATAATCTTTATCGCTTTGGCTTAAACCTGAACTTTGTATTTGTTTGCACAATTCTTTATTATCTAACATATTGCAGTCTATTGCAGACACCGATGAAATTAATACTAAAAATAAAAAGAAGGCAAAAATTGCCTTCATACCAACAACCCCCCAATTAATGGCGTAGCCCAGATTATGATTAAACCTATAATAACATAACCTGCAATGTTTTTGGCTTGATCTCTTTTTTTAGGGTCAGAACCTGATGTCATGTATGCAATCCCTGAATATGCTAAAAATATTACAGCAATTACACTAGCGATATACTTGATGAAATTGTATATCATCATCACGGGTTCTAATATTTCATCAAACTTTGCTCTGTCTGATGAACTTAATTCGCTATTAATCGGGGCGCTGGCTGCTAACGCTATCGGCGTTAAGCTAATCAGCAACAGCATTAAAGATGCGAAATAATTACGAGATAACACATATATTAGAACTAACCTCTACTATCCTGAATTAGGTTTACACTTTCTTATTTGTGCAACAAAATATAAGCGAGGTTGCAAATGATAAAGAAAATGTAGGTCAACATTAACAATA